>VHCZ01000001.1 GCA_016871535.1 Verrucomicrobiota bacterium | reverse complement strand
TCGGTCACAGCCCCACTGGCGGGGGATGCTCGCTCGTCGCGCCTTGCCCCAGGCCAAATTGGGCGCAACGAACGTGAGCGTATTTACGAAACGGACCACTTAGGTTTATATATCTTTTTTTGCCTTCATTGTTCCAGCCGCATCTGCCCTTGGCGCCGTCCTCCTTTGAGTGCTCCAAGTGCTGAGAAGCATTTTGGTTCGATGGACCATATCATGAAATCGGGGAAAGCCCGATTTTGCGCTCTATCGCGCCCTGATAATCGATAAGCGGCTTTGCTATTCAATTCGTGTCATTTGCTGTGTCTCGCCTTCCGCGAACAGCCCCTCACAAAGCAGGGTTGAGGCCGGACGCGGGAGTTTGCCAGAATTGCGAACGCTTTCGCTGGCTTACAAATCGATGAATCTCGCGGCGAGGTGGCCGTCGTCGCAGCTCAAGATGGCGACGCTTCGGGGCAGATTGAACCGCGGTTTGCCGGCATAGCCCGGATTGAGATAGAGCGTTTGACCTTGCGTTGCGCAGCAGGGCCGATGCGTGTGCCCGAAGACGACGACATCCGGTTGCTCTTCATCCATGCGGCGCTGGAGGGCTTCGGACAGGTTGCGAGCCTCTACGATGTGGTGAACGAGGAACTTCTTCCCGGCGAGTTGAACGGCTTCAGTTTCCTTGAGGCGGATTCCGGAATCTGTGTTGCCCAGCACAGCCGTCACCGGCGCGATTCTCTCCAGCTCCGCGATCAACCAAGGGAGTCCGACGTCGCCGCCGTGCAGGATATGATCGACGCCTTGAAACAATTGGGGCAAGCGGGCGTCAAGGTGGTTGTGCGTGTCTGAAATGATCCCGATCCTGAACATGGTTTCGCCGGCAAGGCAAGGAGTGTCGAGCGACGAGGCAGGACCTGCACATTGGCGAGTTGGCGCAGGGGATTACGCTCGAGATTCTTCGGGCGCGGCCTCCTCGGAATCTGGCGCCGCCTCGTCCTCTTCGTTCTCCTGTTCGTCGTCCTCGGCTGCTTCGCTGAGCTTCATCGCGCCGGCGAAAAGCCCGGTGAAAAGCCCGCCGCTCATCAGTGTATTTCGAAAAAGCTCCCAGGTCTCGGGCCAGCCAGCAGTGCCAAGGGTCAATGCAAGCAGCCAGCCTGTCAGGTCCTTCGTGTATTCTGGATTGCCGAACGGATTGAAAAACCACGCGGCCGTATTGGTCACCAAATAGAAAAGGATCGCGCTCAAAACGCCGCCGCCCACTATTTTGAACCACGAGAAGCGCGGGCTGAAGAGTCGTCCAAACCAAATAATCGCGGCATACACCCCGTAATTCACGAACTGGTAAGATTGGAAAGAATCGATCCCCAGCGCGAAGTGATAATAGGCATTAATCGCGATATCGCTGATCACCAGGGTGGCCAGCGGCAGCCACCAGGCCATCGCCCCCGGAAAATAAATGCCCGCGCAAAATACAAGTCCGTACACCGCACTGAAGTTTGGAGGCATCAGGCCAGGCCAGCGCGTCAAGGCGAGGACGACCATGAGCACGATGGCCAGCGGCAAGTTCCATTTTTCTTTCACCTTGAGAATCCTATCCCTCGTGGATCGAAATGACAAGAGTGCCGAAAGAGCAAGAAGCGCAAGTGCTGGAAAGGCAGAAAAGCCTCCAAGTCTTCGATTGGACCTTGATTAATCGGCGCCGCGAAATCATTTTGCCGCACGCCGACTCTCCCATGGAATGGCGATTTGAAATCCTCCACGAGGATCCGGACCTGCTTGTCGTGAACAAGCCGGCTGGGCTGGTTTGCCATCCGACCAAGGCGGACGGTTACTCCAGCTTGATCAGTCTCGCGCGTGCGTATCTGGGACCCGGATCGCGTCCTCATATGGTGAACCGGCTCGATCGCGAAACCAGCGGCATCGTGATGGTCGCGAAGAATCCGCAGGCCGCCGGGATCCTGGGCAAAGTTTGGGAAAACAACGGCGTTTACAAAGAATATCTCGCGATCGTGCATGGCACGGTGGCGGAGGAGAGCGGATTCATTGACGCGCCATTGGGGAAGGATATGGCAAGCCAGGTCGCCATAAAGAACTGCGTGCGAGCAGATGGCGTTTCTGCTTTGACCGCGTTCACAGTTGTGGACCGATTCTCACGGGACGGACGCAGTTTCTCCCTCCTTCGCGTCTTCCCCAAGACCGGACGCAAACACCAAATCCGCGTTCATCTGGCGCACTCAGGCCATCCAATCGTTGGCGACAAATTATACGGAGGAAACGAATATCTTTACCTTGCGTTCGTAAAGGGCATCCTGACTCCGTTCGATTGGGACCACTTGATTCTGCCGTGCCACGCCTTACACGCGTCCACTTTGCGATTCCGGTGGAATCAATCGGAGATGTGTTTTAACGCCCTTCCGGAACGGTGGTTCATGGAATTCCTGGAGATCCAGTTTGGTCAGTCAGCTTCATGAAGTGAGCTTTCTCCCGCACACCTTTGCTGAAGGCGGGCATCATTCGCGATATAACCCAGGCTTCCGCACTGGTTTCGCAGTGCTCGTAATCGCGCACCAGACGTCGGTGACGCATCAACCATCCGAAGGTCCGTTCGACCACCCAGCGTTTGGGCAACACCTTGAACCCGCTCCCATCGATCACCAGCCGTCGATCCGTCGGCGGACGGCCAAGTTTGGAACGAGTCGGGAAATGCGGTTGCAGCAGGGCCCATTGGACGCCCATTGGGCGTCGGTGAGGCTGGTTCGTAAGAGGCGATTTTCATCGTCCAACAGATCTGCGCTAAAAAGAGGCAGGCCGATTCGATTCAATAAAATCAAGTCTTTTCGCATGCTCGAACACCTTTTCCTCGCACCTTATCGATCCCATCTCAGAAAATCATACAGTCCCTAATTTTCGGACGGGCTCTTAGAGCGTGTCCGAAAATTCCGCGGGGTCCTGTTTTCGCGCCAAAGGCCGGATGGCGAGGCGCGACGAAGGAGAATATCCTCCTTGGATCTTCGACTGAGGAGCAACGAAGCCAGGCGGCCTTTGGCGCGAAAACCCTCCGGGCGGCGGGTCTTTTGTCCGTGGCCTGCGTTGGCTCGGTCCTTACAGCCCGCGTTGGGGATGCTCGGACCTCGCCGCCTTGGCCACAGCCAAAATCCCTCGCCGCAGGACCCCGCGCAATTTTCGGACACGCTCTTAGTGCTTGAACGGGTGAATCGGATGTGGTTGCATAGCGCCCTATGAAAAGGAACCTGTTGATGCTGTTTTGTCTGAGCTGCCTGGCCGGCTTCACTCTGGGTTGTTACAGCACTGTGGATGGCCGGGTTAGGATGGGCATGCCGGCGGCTCTGGCCAAGGACACGATCGAAGGCCGCTACGAGCGCTCGGTCGATGAGATCTTTGCCGCGGCCAAGAAAGTCCTTTCGTTCAACGGAACACTTTACGGAGAAAACACCATCAGCCACACCCTCGAAGCCAAAATCGATAACAAGACCGTGCGTGTCGCTGTGGACGAAGTCGAACCCAAAACGACCCGGGTTCGCGTCCAGGCTCGGAGGAAGACGGGCACGGCCGACGTCGAACTCGCTAGCGAGATTGAGAAGCAGATTGCCCTGGGTCTGCCGCGCTAGACGGCTTCCCCTTCAATCCCAGATTCTGTTCATAAGTGCCAAGCTTCACGGCTTGGCCCTTTTGTTTGGATCTCACCTCCAGATTCAAGTGGGCGATCCGTTTCAAAGCGGATTCTGCCGCCGCGGTTTTGGGAAAGCGTTCTACGATCCGCTGCAGCGTCGCCTTGGCGACCGTGGCGTCGCCCGTGAGCTTGATTTGGAGATCCGCCAGGGAGTTCAGCCAGTGCGCGACTTGTTTGGCCGGTTGATACGGCACGGCGATCAACTGCTCCAATTGGTCGGCGGCCAAATCCAAACGCTGAAAACGGTCGGCGTAAATCGACGCCAGTTCTTCTCTGGCCTCGTAATCCTGCGGATGCTGCTCCAGGTGTTTCACAAGCGCCGCGGCCCGGAGCGACGGCTCGTCACTGGCGGGACCGCCTGGCGCGGAGGTTTCGCCGCGCAGGCCGAGGTTTTCTTCATGATGGGTCAGTTGAACCCGCCGCGGCTCGTGCCGTTCGATCATCATTTGCTCGGGCGTGAGATGAGCGATCCGTTGCAGGGCCAGTTGGGCTTGCTCGGTGTCCGGAAAGAGTTGCACGATGCGCTCCAGAGCGGCGCGGGCGGCGGCGCGGTCCTGCCTGAGCTTGAGCTGCCAGTCCGCCAGCCGGCTCAAGGCGTAGGCGATGTTTTTCGGGAGCCGGCCTTCCTGTCCAACAACGTCCTCAATGGTTTGCGCGGCGCCGGTCAGATCATGGAGATTCTCCGCCTGGATTTCGGCGAGCAACATCCAGCCGGGAAAGTCGTCGGGAAATTTTTCAATCTGCAATCGGACTTCCGCCAGCGCCTCCGCGTACCGCCCTTGTTTGCGCCGGGCTTCCGCGATGGAGTACATCGGCGCCGGTTCAACCTCCAGATCGCCTCCGTCGTAAAGCCCCGTGAATTGCTTCGCCACCCAGCCGCAAAAGCTGGGCCCCCAGAGGATCGCGAACCCCAGCCCGCAGACGGCGCCGACCAGCACGGCGAAAATCTTGGAGAATTCATCGTGCGTGCGAACGGCGACCCCCAACGCGATGGCCGCCAGCACCAGACTCACCACCCAGCGCCCGACGAGCGCCAGCGGTTCATCGCTCTTTTTCAGCCAGCGATAGAGAACCCACAGCACGGCCGCCGAAGCAACGGCCAGCGGAACCAGATTCCAGATCAACGCGGCGGCAGACTTCATAACGCTCAGATTTCAAATCATCCCATGATCCGATTCGGTTTGCCGGAACGATTCAGATCGGATGGGAGCGCAGCGCGATGTAACGATCAACAGGCTCAATTCCCTCCACCCCGGTTAATATTTCCCCGCCGTTGCAGCTCGCCCATGACTTCGGGATTGATCTTCTGCACGGATGAAGCGGGATCGGAAACCGTGCCATCGTCGTTGACCCAGACCCGGCGCGGCACGCGGCTGCCGGTTTCCGCCGGCAAGGTGATGTAGCGGCCTTTCCGCGCGTTCTGGCCGTTCGAGTCCGTGCGCGCGGCGCAACCTGAAAAAGTGAGCGCCGCGGGAATCGCGGCCAGGAGCAATGCTTTCGATAAGATTTTCATGGATTCTCGGTTCGTCGCTGCAAACAGGCCGCGCGGGTTTTGGGAGGTTATAGGAGTCGGAAGGCCAAGGCACAAGGGAAATGCCAAACCAGGAATACCCATCAACGACGCGATTCTTAATCGCGTCTTAATCCGATTCTGGCAGAATGAGGATGGCGCGACTGGGCGGTCGTCCGCACAACACGACTCATGAGAATTCTGGTCGTCGAAGATGAACTGCGCTTGCTGCGCAGCCTGGCCAAGGCCTTGCGCGAGGAAGGCTACGCCGTCGATACCGCCGAGGCGGGCGATGAAGGCCTCTACAAGGCCGAAAACTACGACTATGACGCCATCGTGCTCGACGTCATGCTCCCGCGCCTGGACGGCTGGATCATCCTGGAACGCCTCCGGAAACTCAAAGCCACTCCCGTGCTTATGCTGACCGCGCGCGACGCCCACAAAGACCGCGTGCGCGGCCTGGACACGGGCGCGGATGACTATCTGGTCAAGCCGTTCGATTTGTCGGAATTGCTGGCGCGGCTGCGCGCGCTCATCCGTCGCTCCGCCGGACGCGCCCGTCCGCTCCTGGAATTGGGCGACGTGCACATTGACACCCGCGCCCGAGCCGTCACCCGGGCCGGCGAACCCGTCACGCTGACCGCCCGCGAGTATGCGATTCTGGAATACCTCGCGTTGCACAAGGGTGAAGTCATCAGCCGCACCGAGCTTTACGAACATCTCTTCGACGAGAGCGACGACACCATGTCGAACCTCGTCGATGTGCACGTCTTCAGCCTCCGCAAGAAGCTCGGACGCGAGCTGATCATGACGCGGCGAGGACAGGGATACGTCATCGAATGAAGGCGGAAGGCCGAAAACCGAACTCCGAAGGAAATCCGAAGGCCGAAGGCCGAAGCGGGGAGAAAGTTTTTGCGGCATTCAGTCTGAAGCGTGGGCCAGTCAAATCCGTCGCAATGCGACCTTTAAGAACAACAGCCAAGTCGTTCGCGCGCTTCCCCTCACCCCGGCCCTCTCCCTTGGGGAGAGGGTGGTCGCATTGGCCAACTCACGCAGACCCGCCGCACCGATCCCCTTCCCGCTGCGGGGATGAATTCTCCCTCTCCCTGAGGGAGAGGGCCGGGGTGAGGGGGAAGTGCGCGTTCATTCACACGCAACCACGCGAACGATCCGAGGATTCGAGATCTCATCAATTCTCGGAACGCCATCGTGGAGGCTAGGCCTGAACGTGTTTACCCACTCCATCCGCTGGCGGCTCCAGTTGTGGCTGGCGTTTCTGCTGGTCTGCGTTTTGAGCGGATTCGGCATTACGGTGTACCAACTTCAACGGATGAACCAGTTCAGCCAGATTGATGAGGAACTGGAACTCCGCGTCGCGGCGCTGGATCGAGCAGTGCGCGGAGGCATGCCGCCCGGTTTCGGGCCGGGTCGCCCGCCTTTCGGACGCGGGTTAAGCAAAGGGAGCTTTGAAGAAGGCGGACGACGCCCGCCTCCGTTCCGCGGCAAGCCGGATGCGCCGTTTCTGGATGGTCCGCCGCCGCGTCCCAAACGCGACGTGCGGCTTTCGACCGAAGTGGCCGGCCTGTTCGATGAGAGCCGGACCAACTCGTTTTACTTCGCCGCCTGGCACCGTGACGGCGCGCTCATGCAACAATCCACGAATGCACCGCCCGATGTGCCCATCCCCGAACGCTTCGATCGGGACACGCAAACACACACCCGCACGCGCGAGTCGTTTCGTGAAGCCTACCATTTCACCGAGATGGGAGAATGTGTGCTGGCAGGCCGTTCCATCGTGGCAGACCTGCGTGCGACGCACCGTTTCGCGTGGTGGCTGCTCGCGGCGGGCGCCGCCGTGCTGGCGCTCGCCATCGGGGGCGGTTGGAGACTCACGACCCGTGCGATTAGGCCCGTCGAAGAAATCAGCGCCGCGGCGCGACGCATTTCCGAGGGGAATCTCTCCGAACGAATCCGCGTCAAAGATCCGGAGAACGAATTGGGCCGGCTGGCCGGAGTGTTGAATTCGACCTTCGCCCGGCTCGAAGTGGCCTTCGCGCAGCAAAAGCAGTTTACCGCGGATGCCTCGCACGAATTGCGCACGCCGCTTACGGTCCTGATCTCCGAAGCGCAGACGACACTCGCGCGCGAGCGCAGCGCCGCCGAATATCGCGAAACGGTCGAGACCTGCCTGGACACGGCGCAGCAAATGCGGCGGCTCACGGAATCCTTGCTCGAACTGGCTCGTCTGGACGCTGGCCTGGATAATCTCCAGCGCGCCCCTCTCGATCTGGCGGAAACAACGCGCGCATGCGTCGATCTCATTCGCCCGCTCGCATCACAGCGCGGGATTAAAGTCAGCCTGGACCTCAAGCCGGCCGAGCTATCCGGCAACGCCGACCGCCTGGCTCAGGTTGCCACGAACCTCCTCACCAATGCCATCCACTACAACAACCCGGCCGGAGAAATCCGTGTCGCGACGCGGATCGAGAACGGTCACGCTCTGCTGAGTGTGGCTGATTCGGGAATGGGCATCTCGCCCGAAGACCTTCCCCACATCTTTGAGCGCTTCTATCGCGCGGACAAATCGCGTTCGCGCGCGACCGGCAGAACCGGCCTGGGCCTGGCCATTTCCAGAGCGATTGTGGAGGCGCATGGCGGCACGATTGAAGTGTCGAGCGAACCCGGCATCGGTTCGGCCTTCACCGTGAAGTTGCCGGCGGGACGGGAGGAGGCGCAGAAAGGAGTGGTGGCCCAAATCCTCGCCTAAGGATTTTGAAAACGAGTCTTGAGCCGGTGGGCGTGGCATTTTCGATAGACGTGATTCAATACGAAATCTATTGAACCGCGACGTTGGCACGCCCCGAACTGGCCGCATCGCAAGGATGGTTTTGAAGATTTAGGCGAGGAACATGGGGTGGAGTAATGGAGTGCTGGAGTGGTGTGATCCCCTATACTCCCACCACTCCGGTACTCCGACGCAACTCACCCGTCTTCGCTGTTTTCAGTAGCTGGCACCGGGCGACCTGTGAACAACCGGCCGGTGTCCACTCCCTTTCCCCTCACCCTGGCCCTCTCCCCAGGGGAGAGGGCCGGGGTGAGGGGGAAGGTGACGACCAAACCACCGGCGCGTCGCCAATGAAAACAGTGAAGAAACGCGCTCCGCTCACTTCCTGGCCTGGACCGTCCACGTCCGCGAGCGCGTCAGCACGGCGTCCGGGCCGAGCACCGGATCGTTTTGGTAAGTTCCCGAATCTCGCTTCCCAACTGCCTCCACGTAATGCGGACCGTTCGACAAGTTTGCGAGCGCGATCGGTGTATCAACCGGCGTCTCGTCACTCCATGTCCCGCCGTCGAGGCGCCACTTGAAGTGCGTGTAGCCGGAGCCTTGCGGGAAGTTGCGTTCCGGAATGCCGTGGCCTTTGCGGTTCACACCGACGATTAGCTTGGCTGCAGATTGATCCGTTGCGCCGATGGGTTCGCCGGAAATGGAGACGCCGAGGGGAATGACACCACCCTGGTCGCGTCCATTCGGTCCCGTGCCTCGCGCCGAGGAATCCGCCTTCAGGCTGAACCAATCCCGCACGATCTGGACCGCAGCCCAAGAAGTGAAGTTCGTCGTCTCCGAGAGTTGTGGGAGATGGTTGAAACGCGGATCGGCGTCGGAGTTTCCTCCGCCCGGACCGGACCAGGCAAATGGCATCAGATTGTTCGTGAAAGTCAGTTGCGCCGCCTTCAAGTTGCGCGTCAGCTTTTCCGCGTCGTAAATGATATTTCCTTCGAGATACATCCCGGCGCCTTCGCGCGCGCCGGGATCTGCGAAGTTGACGACGCCGGCATCGGTATCGACCCCGCCGGCCTTTGTCTGGCGGACGATGGTGTTGTTGATCAACGTGTAGAAATTGCCTTCCTTCGCGGTCGCGGCTTGATCGACGTCGTAGAAAATATTGCCGATGACCGTGAAAAAGGAACTCAAGCCATTGCGTGTGCCACCGCTGACGGCGCTCGAGGAATTGGGCGATCCATTCCGATGCGCGTGGAGGAAAATGTTCCCTTCAATCCAGGCATCGGTGCCGTCGAAATCCAGAATGTCGTCCGTCGCGCCCACGAAGAGGTTGTTGATGAATTCGACGATGGGGCCAGGCCGGTTTCCGCCCGTGAAATCGATCACGTCGGTGTACCCGGCGCGCGGCGCGCCGAAGAAGTTGCGGAGGAAAAGCGCGCGCCCGCCGGCCTTGATGCCGCCGTCGGCGTGGATCATTTCAAATCGCGCGGTCACGGAGGGAAAAACGCAGTCCTGCACCACGAACGACGAGCGGTCCAGCATGAGGTAGGGCCGGTCCGTGCTGCCGAAGGTCAAGTGGCTCAGGAACACGGTGCCGTCCGTGGATTGAATGGCCGTGGAGCGGTTCCCTTCGATGTGCGCATAGGTCATGCGGGTTTCGGGAGAATTCGGGCCGCCCCGGATCGCGATGTGGCCCCAGTTTGCCGTGGAATTGGGCGGACGCGTAAACCGAATCGGCGCCGCGGCCGTGCCTTCGGCCAGCAAACGCCCGCCGCGGTCGATAACGAGGTTCACGTTCGCTCCCAGGAAAACGGAAGTGCCCGCCTCAATGGTGAGCGTGGCGCCGTTGCTGACAGTGAGGCTGCCCGTGAGCGAGTAAGGACCTTGGGCCGCCGTCCATGTTGTGTTCGTGCCGAGGGTTCCACTGAGGCCGGCGGCGGCTGAAGTAAGCGCCAGGGCCGCCAATGCGGCGGCTGAGAGAGCAGTATGGATTTTCATCAGTTGACTGGAGTTTGCCGGAATTAGCTTCTTTGCGGTTAAACCGCGTATTCCGAAAAGTAGGGTAGGCATCTTGCCTGCCTCACGTTTCCTTTGCTAACGCCAACGACAAAGACAGGCAGGCTGGAAGCCTGCCCTGCGTTACTCCGCCCCCTGGATCCATTGCCGGAGAGTTTGTTTGCGATCGGCGGAACCGGGGAAAAGCTCATCGGGGAACCGGCGATACCGGGTGATTTCGTCCAGGATCTCCACACTTTTGTTGGCGTTCAGCCACATACCGGCCAGATACTGCAGCCGCAGATTGCGGTCGGTGTTGATCTGCGCGTCTCGTGTCCAGGCTTCCAGGTCGCGCGCCTGGCCGGCGTAGGTGGCGAGCAGGCCCAGCTCGGAATGGAATCCCGCGTCGCGGAGCGATTGTTTGACGCGCGCGTGATCCGCGCGCTCCAGCCGTTCGTGCAGCTTGTCCAGATCGATTCGCGTCGGTTCGAGCTGCCCGAACAGAACGGCGTCGTAGCCCTCGCCCGCATGGTCGTTGCTCCAGATGATTCCGTTGGGAAACGCCTTGAAGAACGTGGCGATGACGCTTTTGGTCGTTTCCGAATTGCTTTCGTAAAGCGGGATCCACAAGGCCATCACGCCCCCTGGATTCAAGCGGGCTTTGCACATTTCATAGTAGTCCACGGTGTTGAGCGCAGCGCAGCCTTTGACCCAGGGGTCGATCGGATCGGACGTGATGACGTCAAATTTCTCCCGCGTCGTGCGGACGAAATGGCGGCCATCGTCGAAGACCACTTCGTTCCGCCCATTGCATGCCGAGCCAGGGAATGATCAGCATGCTGAAGCCCAGCGCGCCGAGGATCGCGCCGACCGTGTTCGCCGCATAGACGCCGCCGACCAACCGTCCCGGATCCTGTCCGCGTGACGCCACTGCCGCCAGCGCCAGCGGAAAGCTTGCTCCCCACAAGATGGCAGCCGGCAGAATGGCCCAGAGGCAACGAACCATATCCAGTTGAAATCCGAACCAAGGATTCTTCGAGAGCGACGGATAGATCGGCCAATTCGGGAGCGAATGGGAGATCATGTAAGCCGTCCAGGCCACCGCTCCAGCCAGGAGCATCTGGCAGCAACCGAGCGCGAACCTGGGGCTGACCGTCGATCGCGCCAGCACCGATCCCAGGCTGCTCCCGATTCCCAATCCTGCCAGGAACACCGCCAGAATGATCGAAAACGTATAAACCGTTCCACCCAGCAGCAGCGACAAAAGACGCGTCCACACAACTTCGGCGCCCAAAGCCGCCATTCCTGACAGCGCGATCGTCAAATACACCCACGAAGAACCAACGGACCCACCCCCAGCCCCTCCCGGGAGGGGAGCTTTGCTAAATTCCGCTGTTGCCAGCTCCCCTCCTGGAAGGGGTATGGGGTGGGTTCGTGGCTGGCCAAGGGCCGCATGCGCGGCACTATCTCCCGCGATTTCAGATTTCGGAGTTCGGAGTTCGCATCTGGACGAGTTCAGCGAAGCGATAACCAAAGCGACCATCGCCACGGCCCCGTTGATGGCAGCGGCAACATACGTCGCGGTCGCCATGTCATGCACGCGCAACAAATAGAAACCGGCGAGCAAACAACCGCAGACTGCGCCCGCAATGTTTCCGCCGTAAAAGAATCCCAGCCAGGACACCCCTTGCGGCGTCGCCTCGACCCATCGCGAAATCGCCGGCAAAGTCGCGCCCATCAGCAGAGTCGGCGGCAGCAAACAAACCGCAGCGACAGCGCATCTGATCCACAAGCCGTGTTTGGCGTTCGCGGCGTAAACCTGACTGATGGACGGCATCGCGAAGAGCACCGCGATCCCGATAACCCCGATGGCGAGTTCCAGGACCGCGTAAACCCGCAATGGATGATGCCGCGGGGAAACAAATCTCGGCAAAAGCCAACTGCCCAGGCACATCCCTCCCATGAACGTTCCCAGCAAGACGCCCAGCGAAATCGTGGTCAAACCGATCACCAGTTGCAGCAACTGGAGCCAGACGATTTCGTAAATCAACGCCGCGCAGCCGCTGCCCACAAATAACAGGAGCAGCGAAGGAAGGTATCGAGAGGTGAGGCGCATTTCAGTTCTTAGGCTCGTAACTCAGCAAGTACTCGCGGCGTTGGTCGGCAAAGCTTTTCAAGCTCAAGCTCCGGCGTGGACCGCGAAAGCCGGGCTCATCCATGTCTTCCGTGACGCCTTTTGCGAACGCCTCCGTCGGATAAAGCTTGTGCGTGTCCGTCGTCACGTCCTCGGCAATCACGGCTTGATATTGCTGGACCAGCGGGCTGAGTTTGTTCCAATCGAGCCAGGTCTCGGCGATGGCCCGAACAAAACCGAGGTAGCGTTCGCGCAGCGAGGGCACCGCGAGGAGTTTGTGCAGCAGCGGCTTGTCCGGATCGTCAATGCCCGCGAGCGGATCCAGCTTGACGCCTTCGACTCTCAATTCCCCCTGACCGCCACGGCCACCGCCAAAGCCCGGTCCGCCGCCGCCGAATCCGGGGCCGTTGGGGGGCGCGAAAGTTTCATTGGCGTCATTCGGAACAATGTGGAAACGGCCTTTGGCATCCTGGCAAACGTTCCAATCGCCCGTGCGGACCCAATAGCCGTCGCTGTTGATCAGGACATTGTCCAGGGCGAGGAACTTCAGGATGCCATCGATGTCGAGGAGCGGCGCGATCGCTTCCTCCAGTTTGTCAGGCGGGGTTTGGTCGAGCACGCGGCAAAGTTTGATCAGATCGGCCCACGCTTTGGGATCGTCCTTGCTCTTGATTTCATAGAGGCGTTTGTACTCGGCCACGTCTTCCCCCAGATAATTGAACCGGCCCTGTCCGCGCTGGTTGCCGAGCATTTTCCAGCGCGCGCCTTTGGACGAACCGAACCAATCTTTGAGGAACTCTTTGTTAAACTGCTGCGAGTTCACATAAGTGCCCCAACTTTCGCCGTTGATCACGACCCGCACGTAGTTGGCCCGAGGCGCGGGGATGAATTCGCGGGCGATGTGATTGTAAAGAACTGTCCGCAGAAACGTCGGATCGGAATGCGAATTGAGCAGGTTGAGCGTGGTGTAGCCGTGCAGGTCTTGTTTGCCATGCACGAAATCGAGCGAGAGATTCAAGGACCGCTTCTGGCCTTCGCCGACCGACATGTAGGAGGTCGTGCCCCGGAAATGGACGCCAACCTCGCGATACGTCCGGCCATCCACCCGCAACTTCGCCGGCACTTCGACATCCGTGTGATAGAAGTCGGCGAGTTCCTTCTCCCAATCCGCGTTTTCAAATTCGAGGAACAACGTTCGCAACGTGAAGGAGTCGTAAAGCGGAGTCTGGTCCGGGACGAATTTCACGTCCGCCGGCGTCAATCTTGGCCCCGGCGGTGGCGGACCTTGATTGCCGCCGCGACCGCGGCCTCCGAAACCGCCCGGCCCGCCGAAGTTCGGCCGAGGCAACGAAACGTTCAGGCCTTCGCGGATTCTCTCCTCATCGAGCAAGCCGCTTTTGTCGGCGTCCCATTCAGCGAACCATTTCTCAAACGCGCCCTTGAACTCGGCGCGAGTTAGCGCGTCGTCCTTGTTCGCATCCGCGGCGGTGAACAGGCCGGGCGCAACAAATGCGGCCGGTCCGAACCCACCCGGGCCGAATCCGCCGCGTCCGCCACCTCCGCGTCCAGGCTGGCCGCGCGGAGCGCCATCGCCGCGGCGACCCTCCGGCGCGTTGGCCGAAGCGTCGGGACGCGAGGTTTGAGCGGCGCCGGGAGTGCTGGCGGCTGGAGGTTGGGAGGGGGCCGCGGCTTCGGTTCGAGGTTGATCTGGCGCATCGCCCGGCCGGCCTCGTCGAAGTGGAGGATCTCCCTCGGTCGGCCCAGCTCTTCGTCCGCCGAATCCCTGAGGCGGTGGAAGGACTTCGCTGAATTTCTCGACAAATTTTTCCTGGTTCAATTTCCCGGCTGCCTCTGTATCCATCTTATCGAACCACGCCTCGGCCAACGCGCGGAATTCGTCCTTGCTCAGTTTCTGATCCCCATTCTTGTCCCCCTGGGAAACGACTTGCGGCGCCAGCATCATGCCGGGACCAAAACCGCCTCGACCGCCAGGGCCGCGCCCTTGAGCGCGCCGAGTTTGAAGAAACTCGCGAGCCGCTTTGCGTTCTTCGGCGTTGAGACGTTTGTCGCCGTCCTTGTCGAATTGGGGCACCAACTTGGTTTGTTGCGGCCCGCCGCCGAAGCCGCCAAATCCAGGCCCGCCCTGCCCGCCCCGGCCCAAACCGCCACGCCCGCCGCGTCCTTCCGGCTGGGAACCCTGGACGTTCGGGGCGGCCCCGGACTCCTGGCTGGCTGCCTGATCTGGATTGGTCGCTCGCGGCGACGGGCTTTCCTGCGCCGGCAGAGAGAAGGAAACAGAGGTAAATAAAGCGAAGCAAATGGTTCTGAAACTCTGAAGCAAGACGATGCTCGCCGGTTTTTGGGTCTTCATAAGTCGATTTGTGCCTTTCGTGAACCGATCAACGCCTGAAGCGAAAATGTCCGGCCGTAACCAACCAAACCGCGGATTGCGCGGATCACGCGGATGAAAACCAGATCACCTATCCCGACCTCACTCATCTCCGCGCCCATCCGCGACATCGGCGGTTCCAAAATCTTCGCGAACATGCCGCATGTTGCAGAATTTGGTATCGACTCCGCCATGCTTCGCCATGCTGTGATCTCCGTGTTAGACACCGGTTCTTAACGAGCGCCAGGTTGGCCGGCGTTCTTGACTTCCTCCTGGGCCAGCAAGAACTCACGCCGCTTCTTCACGTGATCGCGGAAAGCCTGGAGCAATTGATCGAGATTCTGGAGCGCACGGGAGGCATCCATCCCGAACGCTTCCGCGCGCAGGGAGACTTCCGGCCTCAAGCGCTCACCCATGGCGTTGATGATCGGAACAAAGACTTCTTCCGTGTAAATGGATTCCAGCGCCTCCTTCATCCGCGCAAGAAAGAGCTTGCGGAACTGCGGATTGGCCAGGAGCGGTCCTGAGAAATAGCCCGGCTGGCGCCACCAACCGGCGCCGCCGCCCCCGCCGAAGCCGCGCCGACCTCCCGGCGGCGTGTCGCCATTCATGCCGAACGTGATGGGCATGTTGTAGAACACCTGGCCCATCCCGCCGAACCCCATCGAAGTGCCCCAGGTGTTGTCCTCATCCCAGGGATACATGGTCCATTTGCCCGAGCCGTGCACGTCGTGGTAAGTGAAGTAATTGTTCCAGAATCCGTCCCAATTCGACAGCGCCATGCTGGCCACGAAGTAATTGACCATCTGTTCGACGTCGAAGTTCTTTTTGATGATTTCCCATTGCTCGTCACCCTGCGTCTTTTGCAGGGCGTTGATCAGCGAGAGGAGGTCGTCGTGGCCTTCCCGCGTGTTGGTCTTTTTTTCGTGCTGCCGGACCAGGTCGCGCTCGTACCAGAGCAGTTTGTAAAGGTTGCCGTCATCGGAAAGCTTGTTTCTGCGGAGGAACGCCCGATTCACCTGTTCGACCAACAGGGAGTAGCCCGCGGGCTGGCCGTTCAACGCAAGGCGAACATGATGACTCTGCGGCGCGGCCACGCCGACTCTCCGATAGACTTCATAAGCGAGCGGCTCCGCCAGCGCGGCGTTTTCGCTCTCAAAAATCAGGTTGATGGTGGTCATCTTCTTGAGAGGTTGATCCTTGTAGAAGTGGACTTTTTGCCCGCCCTTCCTCGGCACGACCTGGACGAAGTCGAACAACTGGAGTTGGCGTGTTTCCGGATCGAAATAAACGAAAGCAGACCGGCTCGAAGTCGGCTCAGTCGGCCCTGCTCTGAAGCCGAATCCGCCTCGGCCCCCGAATCCGCCCGGCCCGCGAAATTCTCCCGCTCCCCGCTCTCGGTCTCCGCCGCGTCCGCCAAATCCGCCCCGGCCTCCGAACTGCGGTGGCGGGAGCGTCGCATTCAAGCCCGTGTTGAGTTTTCCTTCGTCGAGCGAACCGCTCTTGTCCTGATCCCAATCTCCAAACCATTTTCCAAATGCGGCCTGGAATTCCTCGCGCGTGAGGACCGTGTCTTTGTTTGCGTCAGCCACAGAAAACAGACCGGGCGCAACAAACATGGTCGGACCAAAGCCGCCCCGCCCACCGCGAGGGCCTTCGCCGGGCGGACCGAATCCCTGCGGCGGCGGCAGCAATTCGCCGAACCTCTCGTTGAACTGGTCCTGGTTCAGCTTGCCCGCTTTGTCCGGATCCAGTTTGTCGAACCAGGTCTCCGCCAGCGCCGTGAACTCTGCTTTCGAAAGTTTCTGATCTGCGTTCTTATCCGCCTGCAACATCATCTGCGGCGCAACGAACATCCCCGGCCCAAAACCTCCGCGCCCAAATCCACCGGGCCCGCCAAACCCGCCGCCCCGACCCCCGAAGCCGCCTGGGAAAAATCCGCCGCGGCCCGCGAACCGGGACCTTTGTTCAGCCGACTTAAGCTCGGCCTCCGTCGTGTTGATGATCCACGCCAAAGGAATCTTCCCGGACGCAGCCGTTTGATGAACATAAGTGGAAAGCGCCGGTCGCGGCTCAGTTTCCGCGGGATGGAACCTGCGCGCGCCGTTCGGACTTTTTGCTTCGATGCGGAAGCGGATCAATTGATCCTTCGCCTGGCCGGGAATGACCGCCGCATAGCGAACGTCCGAGACTTTCTTCATCGGCACCGAGGTCTCCGGTTTTTCGAAGCCGGCGCCAGCGAGGCGGTAGAGCAAGCTCACTTCGCTTGCGCCGACGGAATCGCTGACATCGGCCTCGACAGTGATTGGCTGGTCCGGCGCGGCAATTTCCGGCGTGAACTTCACTTTCGCGATTGTCGGCGGCAACTGCGGGGAATAACTGGCGTTCGCTTTGCCGGGCGTTCCGGCAGGCTTGATGCGGTCTTCTGACAGAGGCGAGGCGGCCCAGTTGGAGGGCGTGTCGCCGTTGGTGTCCGGGCAAATGCGCTCCAGCGAACCGGAGAATCCGTCCGCGCCCAGGGGCCACGGCGCGTCGTCTTTGTATTTGACCGCGTCCACCGCTTTGCCCGCGGCGTCGGAAAGTTCGAGTTGCTCGCCTTTGTTGCTGAGCGGTTGATCGAACGCGCCATGCACCGGAACGCTGTAGAATTCCTTGAAACGGTCGCGATTCCGGCAGAGCACCAAAAAGCCCTTGGCGTCGATCTTCGCGCCGGCCTCGAACTTGAACTTGATGCCCTTGGTAAACGCCCAGCCGCCCAGATCGACCGCTTCGCTGCCCGTGTTGTGGAGTTCGACGTATTCGAGATCCTCAAGGTCGTTCGGCGCGTTGTAGAAAATCTCGTTGATGACCACGCGCCCCTGCGCGGCCGCCGGTAAAAGCGCAAGCAGAAGGAGCAGCGACGTAATTTGAATGATGGATTTCATACTTAGCTTTCTGGCAAATTTTCCCTCGCTTCCGGGGAGCGCACGCGCCCCGCGTGCTGTGGTCGGCGCCCCCGCTGGCCACCTTTCAACGGTCGGACCAATCACCGTCAGTGACTGAACCGGGCCGACGTTTCGACCGGCGGGGCGCCGGACGAAACACGCGAAGGCGCGTGCGCTCTCCAGTCCTGAAGGAACTGACGTCAGCCCAGCGCGCATAAAGTTGGGACGGATGGCGCCGAGGTCTCCGGCGGCGGCGCAAAATCCGCGACCAGACCAAGGGCGGCCGCGGCCAGGCGATACTTGGAAACCGGCTGAGGCGTGAGTTCAAAACTCTCCACCATCGGTCGGAAAAGCGCCGGCATTTCCACTCGATATTTCAGTTCGAGAATGATCCGGCTCTCCGACAGCGCCGTGCTTTCCCCGGCGTCGTTGAAGGCAAGGCCGGTCGCAGGCCGCGCACAGATCCGCTCGTCCATCGTGAGCCGGATCGGGCCGTGATTCGTCATCGCGACGCGCGCCGTGCGCCGATACGTGATCTGGCACACGAGCCGGAGCTGCCGCGCCAGAAGTCTCTGGTGAAACCAATGCCCCGCCCAATCCCGCCCCGAACCCGGCTCGGACAGCCGCTCCAATTCGCCAAGTTTGACGATCGTTCTGCGCTTGGTGAGGAGACCTCGGGTCTTCAGTTTTCGCTCCAGGAATGCCACTTCGCCGAGATCGTAGCGTCGAATGCGATACTTGCTCCGGCCAAACGAACCGCGCCGGTGGAACACGTCGTATTGCTCGGTGTCGAAGTAAAGGCTCGTGATTTGATACGTGTCGAGCGAGTCGCCCCCCGCCTGCGGATCCGGAGCCAGATTGGCCCGCGCCCAATCCAGAATCTTGCCGGCGGCGGCAGGATCGATCAGGAACTTAATTTCCGTGGCGAATTCGCGGTTTTCCCGGGTGTGGATGGATGGAGACATGCTGGCAGGGCTTAAGACGCGGAAATCCTGGTTGAAGTTACCTTCTCGTAAGCCAATACGTGGTTCATGGTTGTTGTCCAGACATGCGCAAAGCTCCTGCGAAGTCCGCCAAGTTTCTACCGATCAACCCGTCGGTTAACGACGGTGGGGCGAGGTTCCTGGCGAGCCTTCCCATGAACCGCCTCTTCGGACCGTGGCCTTTAGGCCGGATACTTCACACTCCGTGGGGAGCACACGCGCCCCCGCGTGTCCCCGTCGGCGCCTCGCCGACGGGTCCGGCGTCGGCAAACCCCTCAAAGTGTTTCAAATCCAAGGCGCCCGATTGCGGCGAGGCGCCGCACGCAGCACGCGAGGCGCGTGCGCTCCCCATGAAGGAGTGTGAAATATCCGGGTTAGGCCGCTTCAACGCTCGACCGCGGAGAGTGCGCTGAAGCAGCCTGAAGGCTGCGGTCCGCGGCTCGAAGGCCGTGGAAGTTTCCCAGGATGGCATTGGCTCGGCGGGAGTCCTCGCTCCACCTAACTCTGCTAACTCTGCCGATTCTGCCGATTCACTTGCATTTCCGATCCAAGATGGTACCTAAGAGCCTGTCCGAAAATTGCGCGGGGTCCTGCGGCGAGGGATTTTGGCTGTGGCCAAGGCGGCGAGGTCCGAGCATCCCCAACGCGGGCTGTAAGGACCGAGCCAACGCAGGCCACGGACAAAAGACCCGCCGCCCGGAGGGTTTTCGCGCCAAAGGCCGCCTGGCTTCGTTGCTCCTCAGTCGAAGATCCAGGGAGGATATTCTCCTTCGTCGCGCCTCGCCATCCGGCCTTTGGCGCGAAAACAGGACCCCGCGGAATTTTCGGACACGCTCTAACAAGCGTTGTTATGCCTTCGTACATTTACTTGGCGAGGGAAGCTGGCTCAGGCAGGGAGATCCGCAGCACACTCGAGGCTGCGTCCGAGCAAGCCGCCATCGCCGCCCTGCTCAATCGCAATCTGCTGGTCGTTTCCATCCAGGAGAAGATGATCCGCAAAGGGAAGACCGCCGGCGGGAGCGTGCCGCTCGCGGACCTCGTGGTCTTTACCCGCCAACTCGCGACCATGATCGACGCCGGTCTCGCCATGGTCCAGTCCTTGCAGGCTCTTGCGGAGCAGACCACCAACAAAGTCATGCGCGATGTCATCAAGGATGTTTGTTCGCGGGTCGAAGGAGGCGACGGTTTCTCGACGGCGCTGACGAAGCATCCCAAGGTGTTCAACCGCCTTTATGTCTGCATGGTGGACGCCGGGGAGAAAGGCGGTCTGTTGGCGGAGATTCTCGCGCGCCTGGCCACTTATCTGGAAAACACCGCGCGCCTGCGCAAGAAGGTCAAGTCCGCCATGATGTATCCGACGGCAGTCACACTGATCGCCATCGGGATCACGATTTTTCTGCTCGTCCGCGTCGTGCCGGTGTTCGGCGAGATCTTCGCCGGCTTTGGGGCCAACTTGCCCACCCCCACGGCGTACCTGATCAAGATCAGCGAGTTCATGCAGCACTCGATCCTCTACATTCTGCCCGCGGTTGGCGCGATCGTATATGGCTGGTTCGCTTATCTGAAGACCAAGCAAGGCCGCGAGTTCTGGGACCGGACGCGGATCAAACTCCCGATCTTCGGGGTGATTGCCCACAAAATCTGCCTCGCTCGCTTCACGCGGACGCTGGCCTCTCTCATTCGGAGCGGTGTGCCGATTCCTGGAAGTGCTGAACATCGTGGCCAATACGTGCGGCAATGTCGTCATGGAAAAAGCCATCCGCGTCGCCTCCGGTGACATCGAGAAAGGCGATGGTATCTCCGCCGCACTGGGCAAACACTCGGTGTTTCCGACCATGATCATCCGCATGATCACTGCCGGCGAGCGAACCGGGAAAATCGACTCGATGCTCGAACGCGTGGCGGATTTTTTGGACGAAGAGATTGAAACGACCCTTTCCGGGCTGACTTCCCTGATCGAGCCGCTGCTGATTGTTTTCCTCGGCGTGGTGGTCGGCGGCATCGTCATTTGCATGTTTCTGCCCATCTTCAAAATCAGCGAAATCATCAACCCGCCCGGGAAATAGCCGCCTTCTTCAACGCTCTGTCAGGTTCTTCGCGATTCTCAGCGGCGACGCGCCGGTGGCTTGATCGTCACCTTCCCCCTCACCCCGGCCCTCTCCCTTGGGGAGAGGGAGAACCCCATCGCTGTGTCTCTGCGAATCCGACCCACCAGACTTGCTCCAACGCAGCGGACGATGTTCCCTCTCCCTGAGGGAGAGGGCCAGGGTGAGGGGGAAGACGCCTGGATGACGCCCCTCGCCAAGGAATGAAATCGAGTGTATCAGCCACACAATGCAGTGCGGGACCCTCTTTCAACGTTGCCCGGCGCCAGGGGCGCCTCTACGATGCGCCGCGTTCATGAGCGACAACTTGACCGAATCCCCCGCGCGCCCCGATGGGCGGCGTGCGAACGAATTGCGCCCCGTGCGGTTTCACAACCACATCGCCCCGCACGCGACGGGTTCGACCTTGATTGAATGGGGTCAAACCCGCGTCATTTGCGGCGTGACCGTGGAGGACACCGTCCCGCGCTGGATGAAGGAACAGAACGTTCCCGGCGGCTGGATCACCGCCGAATACTCGATGCTCCCTTACTCGACTTTGCAGCGCAAGCCACGAGACATTTCCAAAGGCAAGATCGACGGCCGTTCGCAGGAGATTCAGCGTTTGATCGGACGCTCGATCCGCGCGGCGGTCGATCTGCAAAAAATCGGCCCGCGCACGATCTGGATCGATTGCGACGTGCTCCAGGCCGATGGCGGCACGCGCACCGCAGCCATTACCGGATCGTTCGTCGCGTTGCGATTCGCCATCGGAAAGCTGCTGGCAGAAGGCAAGCTCACGGAGGATCCGCTGCTGAATCCTGTCGCCGCGGTCAGCGTTGGCATCGTGAAAGGCCAGGCGCTGCTGGATCTGTGCTACGCGGAAGACGCCGGCGCCGAGGTGGACCTGAACGTGGTCCTGACTTCAACCGGCGAGTTTATTGAACTCCAAGGCTCCGGCGAAGAAGCCACCTTCACGGAGAGCCAACTCGCGCAGATGATCGATCTCGCGAAAACCGGATTGCGCCAACTGTTCGAACGCCAGGGGACGGCGCTCAAAGCCAGGAACGGCACGGAGTGGGTCGGCCGTTGACATGGACGCTCCGACGCGACTTTTTCTGATTCGCCACGCCGAGGTGGAAGAGCGTTACCAGCGCGTCTTTGGCGGCCGAATCGACATGGATCTCTCCCCGTTGGGACACGAACAAGCCGGGAAACTGGCGGCCTATCTTCGGCGCACTCCCTTCGACGCGATCTACGCCAGCCCGATGAAGCGCGTCCAACAAACCGTCGAAAAGCTCTTTGCGGCCCAGCATGCGCGCCCGCGTTTCCTGGAGGAACTTCGCGAAGTGGATTTCGGATCCTGGACTGGGTTGACCTGGGAAGATGTCAAAGTCCGGTTCGGCATCAGCGCTTTCCAATGGCTCGATCAATTGGATCGCGGTCTCATGGCCGGCGCGGAGTCCGCCGGAGGGTTTCGCGAGCGAATCGAGCAGGCGTTGCGGGAAATTCTCCGGGCCGCGCCAGGCCGGTCGATCGGAGTGGTTTGCCACGGCGGAGTCATTCGCATGATGCTGGCGATTCTTCTGGATATCCCGCTCGTCAAGATGTCGGGCTTCGACATCGATTACGCCAGCCTGACCGTGGTGGATTGCTTCCCGCACAAGACGGAAGTGCAGATTCTGAATTTCGCGCCCTGGCGGGATATCCCGTGACTGCCGCTTTCAACAGGAGTCAACAGAGGCAACGGAGCGAGATCGCTTCGGAACGAAAGAATCGACGCCGATCTCATCCACCCGCAACTACTGGACCAGGCGCGCCGGCCAGCGTTCACGAATCTCTGTTACCCACCTCCTGTTAATTAATTAAAGGGCTAATTCCCATTTCCAGCTTCAGTCGTCGATTCCGTCATCCGCAAGCCCTTGAATGAAAGCCGCCGTGCTCTGGCAAGTTTCTGTGGTCACATCGTCGCAGGCCGAGGAAGCCGTCGCGGCGCTGCTGGAGAGATTGTTCGGGAACGTGCCGTCGGTTTACACCTCGGAGGAATCTGGGAAACCGGTCGTCACCGTCCATTTCTCGAAGGCTCCCGGCGGTGCACGCGCGTGGCGGGAGGCCTTGCGGCAAGGCGTCAGACAGATCGCGAGTTTCGGATTGGACATTCGCCCCGCGACCACCACCGTCTCCCGAGTGCCGCGCCAGGATTGGGCGGAGTCGTGGAAAAAACATTTCAAGACCATCGAGATCGGCAGCGCGTTGCTCATCCGGCCCAGTTGGAGCAAACGCCGGCCTCGAAAGAACCAGGCGGTGGTCATCCTCGACCCCGGCTTGAGTTTCGGAACCGGCCAGCATCCCACGACCGCATTTTGCCTGGAGCAACTGGCGGGCTTTCGCCAGGCCGGGGTCCCGCAGTCTTTTTTGGACATCGGCACCGGTTCTGGAATTCTCGCCATCGCGGCGGCCAAACTGGGATACCAACCTGTCCGGGCATTCGACCTCGATCCCGTCGCAGTTCGAGTTGCCAAAGCGAACAGCAAGAGAAATCGGGTGACGGAGCGAGTCGCAATTGCGCGCCAGGACCTGAGCCGATTGCCCGCACGCGATTCACACCATTACGACCTCATCTGCGCGAACCTGATCGCCACCGTGCTGCTCAAGGAAGCCGGGCGAATTTTGAATCGGCTGAAGCCAGGAGGACGATTGGTGCTGGCCGGGATTCTCGCCCGCGAGTTTCATAACGTCCGCGATGCGTATGAGCGAGCCGGCTTGAGGTTGGTCGCGACAAAGCGCGAAGGCGAATGGCAATCCGGCGCGTTTGAACCCAGAACGGCGACGATGGAGTGACCTGGCTGACACGAATTCCACGAATTAGCGCGAATTGACGCCTGCTCCTAATCATACTCGTAATCCTGATCCTTGGACCAATTTTGAGTTTTGATGCCCAGCAGACGGCGATTCCCCCTCGTAGCCGCGACTTCTGAAGTTCTCGTGAAATCCTCTCCCAGATTTTTTAACCACGGATGGACACGGATAAACACGGATTCAAAGTTGCGCTCCTATCCGTGTTCATCCCTGTTCATCCGTGGTTGGATAAAACTCCACGGCGTGAACCGCGATCCGGAAGGCCGTCTCTGGGGCCTGGCCTTCGGCGGCAACTTGCCGCCAATTGCTCTTTTAAGGTTCGATCTGCAAAAGCTCCTCCTCCGACCACGGCGTCTCGCGCTTTTCCGTTTCACGACGGATTCTTGCAACACGGACGCTGGTGACAGGCGCGGCGCCGTTCCCGAAACTCTGGCGGATGAAACTGAGCACGGCGGCAATCTGGGTGTTGTCCAATGCGTCCCTCAGCGAAGGCATGTCCGGCAACGTCATCGGCGGTTCGTAGCGAGTGGCATTCACGTGGATAGGCCCCGCGACGCCGTGAAGAGCAATCCGAATGAGGCGCGCTTCCGAGCCGAGCACCCAGTCGGAATTGACGAGCGGCGGCGCAAGCGGCGTGAGCCCTTCGCCCTCCAATCCATGACAGCCGGCGCAGATTTGTTGATAAAGAAGTTTGCCCGCCTCAATCACGCTCCCGTTTCCGGAAAGCTCAGCGCGAACCGCGCCTTCAGAGGCAGCCGCCGAAGCCGTCTGATGCCCAGGCCAGGAAAACAATTTCCTGATCCGCTCGCTCTGTTCGCGAACGGCAGTGTCGTCCGATTGGCCCAACGTTTCCAGCGCCGCCGGAACCGCGCCCAGGGCGATAGGCTGGAAAAACCGGTTTTGCGCGTTTGCGGCCATTCCATCCAGCAAGCTCTTGCGCCGCCAGAATTGTCCCGGCTTTTGCCCCGCGGCGAGGGCGAGAAGCGTCTCCGTCTTGCGGGCGTCCCGCTCATTCACAATGGCGCCGGCCAATGCTTGAAGAAACGCGCCGCGTCCCGGTTGTAAGTTTTGCCAGCGAGGATCCGCCAGCAGGATTTGCAGAAATTGAAGTTCCCAATCCCGAAGCCCGCTCAGGACGGCGTGGCGAATCAGCGAGTGTTCGGCGTCGGATTCGGCAATCGATGCCAGCAACGGCAGGCTTTCGGGCTTCGCGAGATTCCCCGCCGCGAGCGCGGCCTGGAAAACCACTTCCGACGCCGCGCCCCGGCCGAGGGACGTGAGTTTTTGCAGAACCGCCTTTTGGTGGGCGCGATTCGACGCCGTGAGCGCTTCGGCGACGCGAATCGCGGCGGCCTGGACTTTGGGATGCTCATCGCCGGCGGCCTTCACACAGGCACCCAGAACTTCGGGTGTCAGATCCGGAGCTTCCAACAGGAGGGTGGGTTCGACATGGGCGAGGCGGAGCGCGTGCGGCTGAGGAATTGCGGATTGCGGATTGCGGATTGCGGATTGGTCATTCGGCAACACGAGGAGAAGACCTTCCAAGGTCCATAAGGCGTGGATGCGACCGAGCGGGTTTGCTCCAGAAACAGCGAGCCGCGCCAGTTCCGCAACAACCGAACGATCCCCGCGCTCGACCAACAGTCGTTGCGCCGTGTCGCGAATCCAGCCGTTTGGATCTGACAGGCGTTCGGTCAACGCCTGCGAGCCAAGCTTCGACAGTTGAGGAAACTTCCCCGGCGGCTTGCCCGTGGAGACGATCCGGTAAATGCGGCCGTAGTGGATGCCTTTGTCCAAACCGCGCTCCAGCGTGTCACGCCGCAAATAAGCGGTCATGAACATCCCATATTGGATCACGCCGCGATACATATCGACGACCCAGAGAGTCCCGTCCGGTCCGTTGAAGATATTGCACGGTCGAAACCGCTCGTCCGTCGAAGCGAGAAATTCGGAATTCGTGTAGGCAAACCGCGAGGTGAGCGTCAGGTTTTGGTCGAAGACGAGATTGCGTTTGATCAAGTTTGCGCTGGGATCGCAAACGAAGGCGTTCCCCTGGAATTCATCCGGAAAATTGTCGCCTCGATAGATGAGCGGACTGCACGAGGAAGCGAACACGTAGAGTTTGCCGGTCGCGTCGAGGACATTCGTCAGATAACCGCGGTTGACCGCGGTGTTCATGCGGATCGTGAAAACCCGCTGGTCCGTCGCCACGGCCAGATTCAATCCGGCGGCGGTGCGGTGGTGTGGGTTGCGTCCCATGTAATTGGGCGGCGCGAAATCACCCAGAAGCTGGCTGTTGTTCACGTTGTAGAACAGCCGGCCGTAATTGTCGTGCGTCAGGCCCCATTGGCCGCGGAATTCCGTGCGCTGCTTGATCAGCACGCCGCGGACGAATCGGTAGCGATACTGCGACTCAGCGTTGTAAATCCAGTTGTCCATCGCGCGCATCAGGCCGTTCGGCCCGTGCTCGACATTCCCGTTGCCGTAAGCATCGTCCACCAACTCAGTGCGATCGGCCTTGCCGTCTCCATCCGTATCCTGGGCGAACCAAAGTTTGTAATCCGAAACGTAGAGAAGGCCGCCGTGGACTGCTGCGATCGCTCGCGGCAGCACGAGTTGATCGACGAACACGCTGGCCTTGTCGAAGCGTCCATCTCCGTCGGCATCTTCGAGCCGCACGATTCGCCCGCTCGGTTCGCGTTCGCCGGTGCGATCGATGTCGAGCATGAAACCCCGCATCTCGACCACGAACAGCCGTCCGTCCTCATCGAAGGCCATCGTGATGGGGTCCTCGATCATCGGTTCGCTCGCGGCTAATTCCGCTCTGAATCCTTCGGGCAAATGAAGCGTGCGGAGGGCTTCTGCGGGAGAAAGAACCGGCGACGGCGGTGGTTTGGGAAGCCCCGGAATCGGAACTTGCGCTTCGCCTCCGGTCGCGCCTCCCATGTTCGTGCGCGGCAAGACGGAATTAAAACCCGCGACCAGTTGCTCGCGATCCAGAGACCCGCCGCTCGCCCTGGCCCATTCGTTGAACCATCTTTCGAACATGGCTTTCAATTCGTCGCGCGTGAGAAAGCCATCCTGGTCTGCGTCGAGCACCGAGAAAAAGCCGACGTAACGGCTGGAGGCAAAACCGCCGCGTCCGGCGGTCGGCAGCCCGCTGCCGCGCTGGCCAAAACCCGGCGGCGGCGGCAACAGGCTTCCAAAGCGTTCGTTGAATTCGTCCTGAGTCACCCGGCCGATGCCATCCGTGTCGAGCGCGTCGAACCACGCATCCGGCAGAGCGTTGAACTCGTCCTTCGCCAGTTTCTGGTCCTGATTTTTGTCGCCCTGCGACAGCATTTGCGTCGCCAGTGTCGGCGACAGGCTGAATCCGAAAGCGCCGCGGCCGCCCGCCCGGCCCGGAGGAGTGGGAGTTGTGCCCTGGCCTGGCGTTTGCGTCGTCTGCGCCGCGCCGCACCATGCGAAAAGCCACGCTAGAACTAGCGCCAGGCATCGACCAAGCGGGCGCAACTTGAAGCCGAAGCAAAAGCCAGGGTGCGTCTGGCTCCGCGCAAAGAAACGGTGCTCCTCTCTGTTTTCGGTGGCTGATACGATGGATCGTCTTCCAGTGTCTTCCCCTTCACCCTGACCCTCTCCCTCAGGGAGAGGGAACATCGTCGGCCGCGCTGGGGCAAGTCCGGATCCGTCGGGTTCACGGAAGCACAGCGCAGGGTTCTCCCTCTCCCCGAGGGAGAGGGCCGGGGTGAGGGGGAACGAGCCGCTCAACCGCCGACGACAGCCGCCACTTAGGGTCTGTGCAAAAATAACTTCCGGTTTTGGCGGGAGCGCCGCCTGGCCGGATGCAAGGCGCGAGGAGGGAGCATCCCCGTTTTGGGGCTGTGACCGACGAGCAACGCCGCAGCCGGCCAGGCGCCGCCCCGCCCCGGAGGGCTGGGGCGATTTCGCTTTCTGGCTTCGTTTCTCCTCAGTCGCGGAGCCCTGGCTATGCTCCTTCGTCGTGCCTCGCCAGAAAGCGAAATCACCTCCGGCAAAACCGGAATTTATTTTTGCACAGACCCTTAAGGCAGCGTAAAACCGGAAACGATGGTCTGCTTGAATGTCGAGCTTCACGGCGCCTATGTGAGCCAAAGATAAACTGCCAGATCAAACGTGCCGCAGCACCGTCGGCGGCGAGACGGTGACATGGCAATCGGGGAAACGCTTTCGCATCAGTTGCCCCAAAATCAACTCGAACGACTCCGCGATTTTGCGCTTTTCGTCTTCCCCGGCGATCGCCTGGTCGCCGCCCACCTTTAGGCCCGCCAGACGGAGGACGCTGTGAGGGAGGAACCCTTCGATCTCCGCGTGCGCCGAGACGCGCGCCCTTCCCCCCGCCGGCGCCGGAGGCCACAGTCGCACGTGCGGCTTCACCGTCAGGTTGTGCGCGTGCGGTTTCAAAACGCCTGCGTCGCAGAGCGCCTCAAAATCCTCCAGGGACAACGCCAGGTCCTCCACCGGCGCCAGCGTCGGCTCGTGGATGCCGTAAATCGTGGCGTTGATCGGCGAGACCGCGGGCCGCATCAGCGGAAAGAAAATCACGTCGTCGATGTTTTCCTGCTCCGTGAAAATCATCGCCATGCGCTCGATGCCCGGACCAATCCCCGTCGTGGGCGGCATGCCGTATTCCAGCGCCTCCACAAAATCGAAATCCAGCGTGTGGAACTTGCCGGCGTCGCGTTCCTCCGCCCGATACGCTTTCCGCCAGGTTTCGAGCAAATGCACCGGGTCGTTCTGCTCGGACCAGTTGTCGCCGCATTCCATGCCCGCGATGAAAATCTCGAAACGCTCGGCAAAACGCGGATCCGCCGCCATCGGTTTGGCCAGCGGCGAGATTTCAACCGGATGCCCGAACACGAGCGTCGGCTGAATCAGTTCCGGTTCGACTTTGACCTCAAACGCCTTGACGAGCGCCTCCCCAATGCCGGGTTGCGGCTCGTTGATTCCGAGCGAGGCCAGCCGCGCGTTGGCTTCTTCAACCGCCTGCAAAACCGGGAAGTCAACGCCGGTCTTTTCCTTCACGGCGTCCGCCATGCTCACGCGCCGCCACGGCTGGCTGAAATCGATGACGTGGCCGCGGACGTTGAAGGTGGTCCGGCCAAAAGCGCTGATCGCGACGTGGCGGAACATGTCCTCGATCAGGTTCATGTTGTATTCGTAGTTCTCGTACGCCGTCATGGTCTCGACCATCGCGAACTCCGGGTGATGGCTGCGGTCGATGCCTTCGTTCCGGAAATAGCGTCCGATGGTATAGACTTTGTCATAGCCCGCGACGATCAGGCGCTTGAGATAAAGCTCGTGGGAGATGGCCAGGTACATTTCGCAGCCCAGCGCGTTGACGTGCGTTTTGAACGGCTTCGCCGTGCCGCCGCCGTATTGCGGTTGAATGGCGGGCGTCTGAAATTCGAGAAACCCGCGCTCGTTCAGGAAGGCCCGGAGGGCAGCGACCATCCTGCACGTGGCTGAAAACCGGTCGAACGACGACGCATCCAGGATGGCGTCCAGGTAACGCTTGCGAAGAATCTGCTCGCGGTCCTTCAAGCCCGACCATTGGTCCGGCAAGGGCCGGATGGCTTTGGTGAGCAAACGCAAACTTTCGACCAGCACGGAGATTTCCCCGCGTTCGGTCTTCACGACTTTGCCGGTGGCTTCGACGACATCGCCCAGGTCCAGGAGGTTCGTTTCCGCGTAGCCCAGGCGGCCCGCGGCCGCGTCGGTGGGTTGCACAACCTGGCGGCGGAGGAACAACTGAATCCGCCCGGTCTGATCCTGGACGTGGCCAAAGGCCAGCGCGCCTTGTTTCCGCCATGACAGCAAGCGCCCGGCCACCGTGACTTCCTGGGCTTGCAAGGCATCGAAACCGTCGAGAATGGCTTTGGCGTAATGAGAGCGGCGGCTGCGGGAGACGTAAGGGTTCAAGCCCAAAGAACGGAGGGAAGCCGCCTTTTGCAGGCGGGTATTGCGAATGTCGATCAGCGGATTCGTTGACACGCGAAGGGTTGTATGAGTTTTCAGTGCGGGGCGCAAGAACGTCGAGGTCGCGCAGGTCGCGCGGGCGATCCGTGATAAGCTGCCATAGTCACGGTTCCAAGCAAACGGTCCAGGAAACCGGTAGGGCGAGTCCGTCCCGGCGAGCCGCTTCACGCGCTTGGAACACGTCCGAAATCGGCTCGCTAGGACAGGCTCGCCCAGAGGGATTTCCCGCTTTCAATCATCCATGCACGACACGGACAAGTTTGTGTTGCATATGCAACATGAATTTGTCCATCGGTCGCGCGCCTGCGAGAACCGGTCGAGTTCCGCGTGAGCCAAAAGGAGTCCACGCTGTCTGATCGAAACAATGCCGTGCTTTCGCCAAGATTGAGCATGCAGAGCGCGGCGCAGGTCCAAACGCAAGCTGGATATTTCCAGAAGGAAAGGCATAGTAAGGGCCGGAGCTGGCAGACCATGAGACCAAACAATTCAGAATCCGCGCAATTCGGCGAACGGCGAATCTTCTCTCGAATCGGGCGGCGGCCGCTTCGCTTTGCCCTGGGCTTATGCGTCTTGCTCCATTCCCTGGCCGCCTCGCTCCGCGCGGAGTTGCAGTTCGACATCTTCGTCGGCTACGACAGCGTCGTGCGCGAGGCAAGCTGGTTTCCGATCGCGTGCGAAGTGTTCAACGACGGCCCGACTTTCAACGCCTATCTCGAACTGTCCGCGGCCAACCTTCGCGCCGACCAGGTGCGCCGGGTTGCGATGGAGTTGCCTACCAACACCCGCAAGCGGTTCGTCATTCCCATGTTCGCGTCCGGAGGCCGGTTTTCTCAATGGAGCGCGCGCCTGGTGGACGACCGCGGCCGGGTCCAGGCGGAGCGGCCGAACTTGCAGCCCCGGATCCTGGCCTGGGAAGGCATCCTCATGGGTTCGTTGTCGCGATCCTTTGCGGGGATGCCCGCCCTTCCGGAGTCGCGGCAAAACCGGCCCGAACTCAAACCGCAAGTCGCGCGGATGCTGGTCGAACAATTCCCGGATAGCCCCATTGCGCTGGAGGGGCTGGACGTTTTCTACCTGAACTCGGAGAAAGCTCTGGAATTGAAAGTGAACCAGGTGTCGGCGTTGCTCGCGTGGGTCCGGGGCGGCGGGCATCTCATCGTGGGGGTCGAACAGTTGGCCGACGTGAACTCCACGCCCTGGCTGCAACAGCTTCTTCCCTGCGACCTCAAAGACCTGGTCAACGTCACCGTGGATGCCTCGCTTCAACAGTGGCTCCAGAGCGGCGACAGCGGAGAGGCGGTGTTGCGGGCCTCCGTCATTTCTTCCCGGCGGCGGGGAAATTTCGGCGGGCAAAACTCCTACGCCACTCTCGCCGCGGATCCCGCATTCGCTCAAGCTCAAGCCGCGGTGGCGATAGGTTCCCTGCGGGATGGACGCATGGTCCTTGAAGCTCAAGGCCGGCCTTTGATCATCGATGCCAAACGCGGCCGGGGCCAGGTCACGGTGCTGACGTTCAGTCCGGAACGCGAACCGTTCCGGTCGTGGAAAAATCGCCCCTGGTTCTGGTCCAAACTCATCGGCGTGCCGTCGGATTGGTACACCGCGCCTGATATCTCAGCCTATGGCGGGTTCAGCTTGGACGGCGTTTTTGGCGCGCTGATCGACAGCCGGCAAGTGCGCAAATTGCCCGTGCAATGGCTGCTCCTGCTGCTGGTCGTTTATCTCATCGTCATCGGCCCGTTCGACCAATACTGGCTGAAAAAGATCGGACGCCAGATGCTCACCTGGGTCACCTTTCCCACCTACGTCGTGTTGTTTTCGCTCCTGATTTATTTCATTGGCTACAAACTGAGGGCAGGGGAAACGGAATGGAACGAACTGCACGTGGTGGATATTCTCCCGCGCGGCGCCAATCGCGCCGACCTTCGCGGACGCACTTATGCCTCGGTCTATTCCTCGTCGAACGCGCGATATCCAGTCGCCTTCACCCCGGCGGCACCGGATGTGGCCGATCAGACGCACGCGACGTTGCGCGGCGAGGTGCTCGACCTTTACGGCAGCGGACGCGAGAGCAGCCGCGCGACGATTGAACAGCATGGCAACACTTTCCGCGCCGAGGTCTTCGTTCCGGTGTGGACCAGTCTCCTTTACGTGAACGATTGGCTCCAACCGGGAACGCCTCCGCTCCTGGCCTCGATTTCCACTCAAGGCGCGACCTGGGACGTCAGCGTCCAAAACATGCTGGACCATCCGCTGACCGACGCGCGAATCGTCGTGCGCTCGCTGGTGTTTGAGTTGAGCACGCTGCCGCCGGGCGAGAAGAAGGAGTTCAAGCTGGAACCGAGCAAAGGAATGGCGCTCCAAAACTTCGTCCTTCAACATGGCGGGAGATTTCAGGAGGCGATCAATGCGCGGCGCAGTTCGTTTGGCGACAACCAGCGAGGCCAGCTTGAAAATCCGGCCCTCAATGCGTCGGTGGCCTCGTTCTATTCCTACCTTCAACCCCATCCGCAGCAGCGCAACTTTGTGGCGCCGCCAGGCCTGGACCTGACTCCATTGATCCAGCGGGGCGACGCCGTTCTGCTGGCCTTCGACCCGAACCACACGTTCACCAACCCCATCAACGGTTTCAAACCGCCGAGAAGCCAGCGGAGTACGCTGCTGCGACTGGCCATCACGCCCGACACCGCGCCTCGGGGTTGAACGGGCAAATCGAATGAAGCTCAGTTTTTTAACCACGGATGACACGGATAAACACGGATTTGAATTCTTTCCAATCCGTGTGAATCCGTGGTTTAATTTCAAATATCTTTGGCCAGGATCAGGATTAGGAGTGGGACTCGGATCAGGTTCGATTACGTGGACAACATTTTACCCTTCACCTTGACCTCAGTATGCCAAACGAAACGACGAATGGAACGCCTGCCGTGCAGACCTACGGCCTCACCCGGGTCTATGGCGGGACGATTGCGTTGAACTCGATCGATCTCATCGTCAACAAAGGCGATCTTTTCGGGTTCATCGGCTCCAACGGCGCGGGCAAGACCACCACGCTTCGCATCCTCGCGACCTTCCTGGCTCCTTCCGCTGGCCGCGCCGAAGTGCTCGGCCACGACGTCGTGAAAGACGCCGATGCCGTCCGCCACGTGATCGGGTACATGCCCGACTTCTTCGGGGTCTATAAGGACATGGAGGTGACGGAGTATCTCGATTTCTTCGGGGCGTGTTACAAGATTCCTTCCTCCAAGCGCGAGAAAACCGTCAACGACGTGCTCGAATTGGTCGGGCTCAGCGAAAAACGTGGCGCGCTGATCGGAGCGCTCAGCCGGGGCATGCAACAGCGCCTGGGCCTGGCGCGCGTATTGATCCACGATCCGCGCCTGCTTTTGCTCGACGAACCGGCCAGCGGCCTGGACCCCCGGGCGCGCATCGAGGTGATGGCGATTCTCCAGGAACTTCAGCGGCTCGGCAAAACGATCATGATTTCCTCGCACATCCTGAGCGAACTGCAAACCCTCTGCAACCGCGTCGCCATTATCGAGAAGGGGAAATTGATCTACACCGGCCCGGTCCAAGGCGTGCGCGATCAAATGGCCACAGGCCAGATTTATTGGGTCACCGTGCGGGACAATTCAGCGAAGGCCCTGGAGCTTCTCAAGGCCCGGTCCGAAGTGGCCGAAGCCGTCCCGGTCGATGGCCAGGTGAAAGTGACATTCAAAGATCACGACACCGACCCTGGCTTCATCGCGGAAACGCTGGTGCAAGGCGGATTGAGACTGACGGGATTATGGGAAGATGAACTGGGTCTCGAAGAAGTCTTCCTGCGCGTGACAAAAGGCGAGACGCAATAGGCGGTTACCGCTCGATAATCTCGACGACACTTTCCGTTTCAATCCGCACAGCCTCCGATTCTTCAAAGCAGAAGATCATGTGGTAAATCCTTTGGCGCACCCAATTCCCAGGCCTCATTGAAAGTGTATTGTGCGCCATTGGACAGGCGCACGATAAACGGCCGGAACGGTTGCCGCTCTGCGAAACTCTTAATCTCTGTCCCTTTCACTGGGAGAATTCTATCGGTTCAGGCAGTTGTCGCCCGTCGAAAAACGGCGCAACCTCAGCCCATTCACCCTTATTTCCAAACCAAAACGTGTGAGTTCAGCTTTGGTGTCACAGAGAAGCCGCACGCTTGACCGTTTCAGCACCCATAAATAGCTTCCTCTCATGAGCGAACAGGAACTGAGGGCGCTCCTGGCGGACCTGGCGAGGAAACAAGCCGACGAGCACGCCAAGACAGAATCGGCCCAGCAGCGGACGGAGGAGACTTTGCGCCAGGTCACCAAACAACTCGGTGGGCTGGGGAACAAGTTCGGCTCCTTCACTGAAGGCCTGGCGTTCGATTCCATGCGCCGCATTCTCAAGCAACATTTCGGCGCGGAAGTCGTTTCGTCCCCGACCAAAGCCTTTCGCGGCGCCCGAACGCAGGAATTTGACATGGTGGGCGTCCGCAATGGACGGCACAAGGAGGTTTATCTCGTCGAAGTCAAAAGCGAATTGAACGCCGATGAACTGAAGAAGACTCTCAAGAAACTCCGGGAATTCTTCCGGTTCATGCCGCATCTCAAGGGCATGAAGCTTTACGGCATCATCTCCGCCGTCGATGTGCGCGGCGCGCTGGCTGACCGTGTGCTCCACGAAGGGCTCTACCTCGCCACGGCCAGCGACGAGAATTTCAAACTGGTAAAGCCTCCCGGCGGCTTTAAGCCAAAGGTCTTCACCGCCGAGTGACGTCCCGAAGCCAACGCTGCAATTGTAACACCGCCACGGACCAAACTGATCACTGAATACTGATCACCTCGACCTCGCATGCGGCGCTTCCAGGATGGGTTTCTTCTCCGCTTCTTGCCGGATGCGCGACAGCTCCAGTTCTTCGATCAACACCGCCGGAGCGATCACGGAAGACGCCGGCGCGGTGCCCCCGGCGCTGTTGTGCACGCTCTGCGCGCTCCCGGCCGCGATGATCCGGCGCAAGCTCCGTAAATCGATCGCGCTGAACTCGCAGCCCCTCACCGGCTCTTCCCGGCCATCCGCGACATACACCTTGTAAATCGAGATCGGATCGCCAACCAAACGTCCCGCGCCACCGCGCCCGCCGCCGCGGCCGAATCGCCCGCCTGGCCCGCCAAAGCCAGCCGTCCCACCAACGCGGCCCGAAAGCGCGGTGATTCGCAACCCGAATTTGAGTCCTTCCGCCTCGGCGGCGTCGATCAGTTCTTTCTTCAGCTCGTCCGGACTCAAGCCCTTGGCAGCTTCGATGTAAAGGCAGCCGATTGCCGAACGCGGCGTTTCCCCGCCGACACGGCGGCCGTGCCCGTTGGATTTCGCGAATTGTTTCGTCGGCGTCCGCGACATGATCATGCCGTCGAGTTTGCCCTCGACCACGAGTTCCACGCGCTCCGCCGGAACCCCTTCGTCGTCGAACTGATAATGGCCGGCGAGGAATGTGTCCTGGAATTTCCGGTTGCGCGGATCATCGTAGATGTGAAATGTCGTGGGCAGAATGCGCTTGCCCAATCGCGTTTCAAGGTCGTCGCCGCTCTGCAAAGCGCGCCGTTGTGAGCCCACGGGCTCAGGCTGGCCTGCGAGGCCGGCGGCAAGGAGTTGGCGGAACAACTGCGCAGTCGCAACACCGTCGAACAACACCGGCCCCGTGTAATCTTCCAACACCGGGGCCTTCAGCATCGAGGCCAGCCTCTGCGCCAGTTCCTCGACGTCGGCCAGGACTTTTTCCAATGCGGGAAGCCCCTCCAGCGAGGACGCGTAATAGGCCAGCGAATCCGCAACCCGCTGGCCATCCGGCGCCTGGGATCCCGCGCTGATTCGCAGGAGAGCGCCCGTGTCGGTGTAGCGAAGACGGGAGCCCTCCGAATTCACGAGGTAACGGTTTTCCACGCCCGCGACGAGGCTCAAGTCTGCGCTCTGAATGTGGCGATAACTCGCAAAACGTGCGGAAATGCGGCGCGCATAATCCTCCCACGCCTTGGAATCGATGGAGAGGTTGAGCCGGGGCTGGATTACGGTGACGGCGCCGGCTTGGGCGAAATCCGCCGCGCGCTCCTGGACGTTGCGGTCTTTCATGTAAGCGCGCTTTTGCGTCAGCGTTTCCACGGCGTCCTTGTACTGGGCGTCCGTGGCGAGCCAGATCGCGTGCCGCAAGCCCGCATAATCGTCATCCACGGGAAGCTCCGCGCTGCCGCTGAGACCGCGCTGGCCGCCGCCGCGTCCGACAAAATTTGAATTGTCGAGGTCGTAGGCGCCGACTCGGACCTGACTCTGAAAAATGCGGGAACGGTTTTGATCCGAGTTTACAATCGAGCCATACGAAGCGGTGATGCGATAGGTGGCCGTGTCATCGACGGAATACTGGACGAAGTACGGTTTATCGAGATCCGCCAGGCGCAACGTCATCGTCCGCTTCAGCTCATCGCTGAGGGCTCGGAAAACGACGTCGCTCTCCGGAACTTCGTCCGCGAAAGCCAGGCCGCTGAATAGAAGGATCAAATGAAGAAAAGCCAATCCGAGCGCGCGGTGAAACAAAAACGCCGTGGATACGCTCGCATGCTCTTCCCCCTCACCCCGGCCCTCTCCCTTGGGGAGAGGGTGAAATCGAAGGGAGTGATGGGTCGATTCATGGAGGTCGGAATGGTGGAGGCTGCAATCCATGTCTCCCTCTCTCTGAGGGAGAGGGCCGGGGTGAGGAGGAACGGCGCCCTCGAAGCTCGGTGGCCGGGGGATTCCCCAAAAGGGCTGAAAAGAACTCATAACGCTCGCTCCTTCTCCGAATTGGGCGCGGGCAGGATCGGCAGGCGCTCCTGCGAACGCTCGCGCTTTTCGATTTCAATCTGCTCGACCAGGATGCTCGGCGACACCGCCGAAACCGGCACCCAGCCCGATTCCGCGCCGCACGTGCCGTTGAACACGGCAGGATCGTCGCCCGTCGCGAGGATCTTCGAGAAACACGAGAGCGGCGTGCCGACGATATCGACCCCGCGCACGAGTTCCTTGGGCCGGCCATCCGCGTAGAGGCGATACACGACCACGGGCAGCACTTTGAAGGCTTGCGGTCCTCCGCGCGTGGTCATCGTAAATCCCCCTGTAATGTCTTCGAAGAGGTAGCCGTAAGACTTGTTCTGTTTCTTGCACTCGTCCACGAGCATTTGCTGGAGCTTCTCGAAGGGCACCGTCCGGGTCGAGTGGACCATGAGATTGCCCTGGCGGGACACGGCCTGGCGTCCAGGTTCGCGCCGGCCATGACCGTTGGACTTCGTGAAGTCCAACACGGGGGAGCGCGACAAAAGGAAAGTTTTCAAAACTCCGTTCTCGACCAGATCCACGCGGGAAGCAGGCACGCCTTCGTCATCAAAGCGGTAGAAGCCGCGCAAGTCTTCGGCCCCGAAGCGGGGCTGAGTCGGATCGTCCGTGACGCTCAGAAACTCCGGCAGAATCGGCTTCCCCACCATCTTGGTGAACGTCTGCCCTTCCTCGACGTCCTTCTGGCGATGCCCCTCAATGCGATGCCCAAAAATCTCGTGGAAGAACACGCCGCTGGCGCGATTCAAGAGGATCGCCGGTCCGGTGTAGGGTTCGACCAGCGGCGCGGCCCGCAGCGCCAGGACCATCTCGATCACCTTTTGGAAGGCTTCGCGGACTATCTCCTCGGAAGGCAGCCCGGCTTCGCTTGCGCAATTGAAGATGTAACTCTGGCTCAGATCCATGCCATCCTCCGCTTTGGTGCTCGCTGAAAGCACGACGCGAAAGCGCTCCGCCGCCGTTTTCAAACGCGTGCCTTCGCTCGTGACCACGTGGCGGTTCTCGGCGGCGCCCACCACCGCGACCATCGAGTCGTAAATCAACGGATAATCCAGGGCGAGCCGCGAGACACTTCGCACGCGCTCAACCCAGGCCTTGCGATCCAGACTGAGTTCGGCGTCCGGCTCAGAGTAACGGCTCGGCGTTTCGCGTGAGAAATCGTGCGCTTTGCTTTCCTCGGCGACGGTGGTTTTGAGATCGGTCTTGACGCGTTGAAAACGCTCGACCGCGGCCTTGAAGATGCGATCTGTCGATTGCCAGAGCGCGTGTTTGACCGCCATCGGACTGTTCTCAATCGGTAGCGAAGCGGACCCGCCGAGAAATCGCCCGAAACGTCCGGCATCCGTCCCGCCGCGAATCTGGTGCGTGTTGTCGAGTTCGTAATCCCCGACGCGCAGGTCCACGTCCAGCACGCGCGCGCGGCTGGCGTCCTTGCGGCGGAGCGCTCCAAGACTGCCCCGGATGGTGACGGCAGCGACGTCCGTGACCGCGTAGCAAAGGTAGTACGGCTTGAGTCCGTCATCGGCGGCCAGATGTTTCATCGAGTGTTCGAGTTCTTCCGCCAGCACGGCCGTCAGCGCGTCGGGAGTTGCGGCGGCGGGAGGATCGTGCTGCGCGAAAAGCCTGACGCAGAGAAACAAACCGGCGAGAGTGAATCCAGTGCCTTTCATGACAAGAATGCGGTTCGGATCGGTTGCTCGGTGATGAGGCCAGGGTAGTCTGGCTCCGGGTCTGCGCGCAATAGAAACCGCTGGCGCGACAGCCAGAGGCGTCATCGTCAAAAGCGTTACAACGTTACAGTTGCCGGTGTTGTCAGGCGACAAGCCCGTTGCCAGGCGCACGCACTGTGCGAGCAACTTGCGCCAGATCGGGATTGCCCTGGTCATGTACGTTCACGATCACGGCGTTTGTCCTACGGACCTGGGACCCCTCGACGGTTATGTCCAGCAAGGAATCGAAGCGGCTCGTGATGGCTGGGCCGCTTTGGCGGGAGTTTTCAAATGCCCTTCACCCGCCTCAGGGATTTTCGCGCTGTAAGGAGCTAATCTGGCCGGATTGGGGGGAGGCTCGATTTGTTGTCAAGCGGGCAAGGGCTAGGCGGCACACAAATAAGAGACGTGCAGGAGATTCCGCCCGGACCAGGCGTCGCCACCACGCTGCTTTCCAGCCGCATCATCCCTATTCGTGGGGTCGCGATCAAAGCACCCGCCGACATGATAGCCGTTGGCGACGGCATGGTTAGCTTTACCAACCGTTGGATGACGGACAGCGTTCTCGGGTTGCTTGCGCGAAACTATTCGGGGCCACGCGGAATTCCAAATCAGGAATCCGAAATCGCCGACAGCATCCGCGTCCAAAGCCGGCGTCATGGCGGCATCGCCAATGGGGCCTTTTGTGACGGACACGTCGAAGGAATGAAGTTTCAGCCGCTGTTTTTTGACGAGAGTGACGAAGCGTTGCGCCGGTGGAACAACGATCACGAGCCGCATCGGGAAGTTCTGCGAGGAGGAAGGTAACCGTACACGGAACTCGCCATCTTGAACCGCGGATCGCGCGGATTACGCGGATGAACACACAGCCATCTGAGCGTTCGACTTATCCGCGCCCATCCGCGCCATCCGCGGTCCAACGCATCGGACCTGTTGCCATCAGCCTTGGGGAGCACACGCGCCCTCGCGTGTTTCGGCCGGCGCCTCGCCGGTCGAAATGAACGCGTCGATTGTGCCATGTTGATGGTTTCCTCGAGCGAAACAACGTGGTCGGCGGAGGCGCCGACCACGGCACGCGGGGGCGCGTGCGCTCCCCATCGGAGCACGCCTTCACCCTGAATACTGGCGTCGAACTGTTGGGGCAGCCAGCGCCAGTCGTTGTCCGCGCCTTCGACTCGATAAGCGAAGTGGAGCCGTTCGTAATCAATTTCGACGCGCAAGTGGACTGGCTTGCCACTGGGAATAGCGATGAGCGGGGTAAAGGCATCGGCCTGCAATGAATCGGGGATGCAGGACATCACGCGGAGATGTTTGCCGGTGCTTTCGTCGTGAGAAATACAGAGGTAGTGAAATTTCGCGCTGTTGTAGTAGCAAACGAGGCCGGCGATTTGTTGAAAATGTTCCGGCTCGAATTCCACAACCGTTGCGGCGCTGAGGCAATGCGCCTGTTGGCGGCGCGCGACGAGTGATTGGCGAAAAGGGGAGCCAATCGTGCCCCCAACTCGTGCCCCCTTCCGCAGTCAGGAGATAGTACCAACCATCGCGATGGATCAGGATCGCCGCCTCACAGTTGATCGCGATGTCCGCCGGTTTGTCATTCGGATTAACGCGCCGGCCGGTCCTGGGATCCAGTTCGACCAGTCGGAAACGGCGTCCAGACTGTAGGCGTGATTGACGAGACCGAAGGCAAACGGCTCACGTCCGGCATTCTCGCGCTGCAAATCCACGCCGGCGAACCCATGACCGTTCAGTGCAAAAACATCCGGATCAAATCACTGGGCACGGCGGACGTGGTCGGCGGCGCGAACATCAACGTCGCGAAAGATTTCAAGATCGAATTGCTCTACACGGTGCCGCGAGAAACCGAAGGCTCATGGGTCGCGATGTGCCTCGATCCCAAAGGCCGCTTGATCGTGTGCGATCAAAACGGCTCGCTCCACCGCGTGACCTTGCCGCAAGCCGGCGGCGAGGCAGTGAAAACGCAGAAGATCGATCTGGAGATCGGCTTTGCGCACGGATTGCTCTGGGCGTTCGACAGCCTGTACGTGGCGGTGAATGAAGGCAACCGGCCCCACGGCGTCTATCGCGTCCGTGACACGGATGGCGACGATCAACTCGACAAAGTGGAGTTGCTCCGGCAGGTCCAGGCCAACGGCGAGCATGGCCTTCACTCACTCGTGCCCTCGCCCGACGGCCAGTCGATTTACGTCGTGATCGGCAACCAGAGTTCCCTGACCGAAATGGCTTCCTCGCGCGTGCCGTTCAATTGGAGCGAAGACGATTTGCTCCCGCGCCTTCCAACCGGTTTCATGGATAACTCCTATGCGCCCCAGGGCTACATCTCGCGCATGGAACCCGACGGCAAAACGTGGGAGCTGATCGTGATGGGACTGCGCAACCCCTTCGACATCGCGTTCAACAAGGTGGGCGAACTGTTCACCTACGACGCGGACATGGAATGGGACATCGGCGTTCCGTGGTATCGACCGACGCGCGTCAACCACGTCATCAGCGGAGCGGAGTTCGGCTTCCGCAATGGCAACGGCAAATGGCCGGACTATTACCTCGATAGCTTTGGCGCGTCGGCGAACATCGGCCCCGGTTCGCCAACGGGCATTACGTTCGGTTACGGCGCGAAGTTCCCTGCCAAATATCAGGATGCGCTTTACCTCGCGGACTGGAGCTTCGGCAAAGTGCGCGCCGTGCACCTCACGCCAAGCGGCGCGAGTTACACGGGTGAAGTCGAGGACTTCATCAGCGGCCAGCCATTCCCGATCACGGATTTCATCATCAACCCGCACGATGGATCGATGCTGCTGGCGGTCGGCGGCCGCGGCGCGCAATCCGCGCTCTATCGTGTGACCTACGTCGGCCAGGAATCGACGGCGCCGAGCCAGCCGGACACGCGTTTCCAAGCTCAACGCGACTTGCGCCGCAAACTGGAAGCCTTCCACGGCAAAAAAGATCCGGCCGCCGTCGAAACCGTCTGGCCGTATCTCTCCGACTCGGACCGCGCCCTCCGCTACGCCGCGCGCATCGCGCTCGAATGGCAAGACACTTCGCAATGGCGTGAAAAGGCGCTGACGGAACGCGATCCGCGCAAGGCCATCGTCGCCCTCGTCGCGCTCGCCCGGCTCAGCGGCAAAGACGGGATTCACCGGAAGGAATCGGATCCTGCGCCGGACCTGGCCTTGCGCTCACGCATGCTGGCCGCGCTCGATACAATCTCCTGGCCGAGCCTGGGTTTTGAGGATCGCATCGATCTGCTCCGCGGCTATTCGCTCGTCTTCATCCGCATGGGCAAACCGGACGACACCGCGCGCCAGCAGTTGATCTCGAAGTTCGACGCGCTCTTCCCGGCCAGGAAACCCGAACTGGACGCGCTGCTGGCGCGGTTGCTCATCTATCTCGAAGCCCCAAGCGCCGCGTCGAAAGTGGTTGCCGCGTTGCGCGCCGCTCCGACGCAAGAGGAGCAGATCGACCTGGCCGTCGCCCTGCGTTCGTTGAAAACCGGCTGGACGCTGCCGTTGCGCGAGGAGTATTTCCGCTGGTTCATCACGGCGGAGAATTATCGCGGCGGAAACACCTTCGCCAGCTCGCTGCGCCGCGCCAAAAACGACGCCGTCCAAACGCTGAGCGAGGCGGATCAAGCCGCGCTCAAACCCATCCTGGAAGCGCGAGTGGTCCGCAAATCACCGCGCGATACGCTCGCCGCTCGTCAGTTCGTCAAAGAATGGAAGCTCGACGAACTCGTGCTGCTCGTCGAACGCGGATCGAAGGCCGGACGCAATTTCGAGCGCGGCCGGCAGCTTTACAGCGCGGTCGCGTGCTCGGCCTGCCATCGGTTCGTCAATGAAGGCGGGTCGGTCGGACCCGAACTCACGGGCGTGGCCGGACGTTTCAGCGTGCGCGACTTGCTCGAGTCCATCGTCGAGCCGAGCAAAGTCATCAGCGACCAATATCAGGCGATCAATATCCGCAAGAAGAACGGCGAAATGGTCAGCGGGCGCATCGCGAATCTCAGCGGCGCCAACGTCAGTGTCGTTGAGGACATGTTCGATCCGGGCCGCATGACCGGTGTGCGCCGGGCGGACATCGAGTCGATCGAACCCTCCCAAGTCTCCATGATGCCCGAGGGCCTGCTCAACACGCTCAAGGAAGACGAGATTCAGGATTTGATCGCGTTTCTCCTCTCGCGCGGCGAAGCGCAGCACGCGATGTTTCGAGTGATTTCGCCTTAGGGTCTGTGCAATTCGACGCCGCGTTCCCCCTCACCCCAGCCCTCTCCCTCAGGGAGAGGGAGTTGTTTTTTCCAACGCAGGAATGGTCCCCGAATGGTGAACTGAACCACCGGCCAGGAAATGTTCTCCCTCTCCCCTGGGGAGAAGGCCGGGGTGAGGGGAACGGAGCCGTCGGACTGAATAGATACGCCTTAGCCTTTCGGTGAATAACTTCACGTTGACTTGCCGGAGGGGCCGCGAATGATCCCGGCATGGCTGCAACTCAGAAGAAGCAAACGGAAGCCGCCGTGCCTTCGCCACACAACTGGCGCACGACGGATCAGGACGAAATCAACCGGCGCCGGTCCCGGGCGCAGACCGAAACGTTCGCCATCGCCAACCTCGATCCGCGTCATCCCATCTTCTCGAACTTCCGCGTCCAATCGCCCAGCGGCCTGGCCTACTCGGTCGAGATTCGCGATTTGCGCGAGCGCCAGTTCGCTTGCGATTGCGTGGATTTCCGAATCAACGGGCTCGGCACGTGCAAGCACGCCGAAGCGGTGCTGCTGCACCTGGAAGGCCGGTTCAAACGCCTTTTCAAGGCCGCCCAGCAGAATGGCTCCCCCCGGATCGATGTCGTCCCCGATGGCGGAACGGGAGCGCTGCGTTGCGTGATCCCCCACGGGCCGCCGCCCCGTCCCGTGCGCGATTGGTTCAATGCGGAAGGCCAGCTCAAGAACGGTTCTCCCGAGGATGCGATCGCCGCTTTGGAACACCTGGGCCAGGCCGATTGTCCCGCATTGCGCATCTCCCAAGAAGTCGCGCCCTGGCTTGAATCCCGCCGCCGAGCCGAGGAACGGCTTCAACTCAGACGCGAGTACGAATTCAAGGTCCACAACAGCGAATGGCCTGCGCAAGAAACGAAAGTCCCGCTGTTCCCCTACCAGCGGGAAGGCATGCTGCACCTCGCGTTCACGGAACGCGCGCTGCTGGCGGATGAAATGGGCCTGGGCAAAACGATCCAGGCCATCGCCGCTTGCGCGCTGCTGCATCGGTTGAGCCGGGCGCAACGCGCGCTCGTGGTCACGCCCGCGTCATTGAAAACCGAGTGGGAGGAGCAAATCCAGCGGTTCACGGATTTGCCTTACCAGATCGTCTTCGGCCCTCGGCACGAGCGGTTGCGGAACTATGCAGGCGCGCCGTTCTTCACGCTGGTGAATTACGAGCAGATGCTGGCGGACTCGCTGGAGGTGAATGCCCGGCTGCGTCCGGACATCGTCGTGCTCGACGAAGCGCAGCGCATCAAGAATTGGAGCACGAAGACCACCCAGGCGATCAAGCGGCTCCGCAGCCGCTACGCGTTCGTGCTCACCGGGACGCCCATCGAGAACCGCATCGACGAAATGCATTCGCTCATGGATTTCCTCGAACCCTCCGTGCTCGGACCGCTCTTCCGGTTCAACCGCGAGTTCTATGAACTCGACGACCGCGGGCGGCCCGCCGGATACCGCAACCTGGACAAACTTCACGAGCGCATCCGCCCGCACATGCTGCGCCGCCGCAAGGCCGACGTGGAAACCGAATTGCCCGACCGCACCGACCGCAATCATTTCGTCCCCATGAGCCCGCAGCAGCAGGCCGCGTACGAAAACCACGAGGGCGTCGTCGCGCGTTTGGCCAACATCGCCAGGCGCCGCCCGTTGAGCCAGCAAGAGCAGGACAAACTCATGCGCCACCTCGCCATGATGCGCATGACCTGCGACACCAATTACATCCTGGATCAGGACGACAAGGTCTGCCCGAAGCTTGCCGAGATCGAGAAGCTGCTCGAAGAGTGCCGCGAGAACGATGCCAAGGTCATCATCTTTTCGGAGTGGGAACGGATGCTCGAACTCGTGCGCGGGCTTTGCGAACGGATGGACCTGGGTTTCGCCTGGCATACCGGAACGGTGCCGCAGCGCCGCCGCCGCGGGGAGATCAACGCCTTCAAGAGCGACCCACATTGCCGCGCGTTCCTCAGCACGGACTCTGGCGCGGCCGGCCTCAACCTCCAGGTGGCCAGCGTCGTCATTAATTGCGACTTGCCCTGGAACCCGGCCAAGTTGGAGCAACGCATCGCTCGCGCCTGGCGCAAGCATCAGACGCGCTCCGTGACGGTCATCAATCTCGTCTCGGAAAAGACGATCGAACATCGCATGCTGGAAACGCTGGCCAACAAGCAGGCGCTCTCCGATGGCGTGCTCGATCTGAAGGGCGACTTGAAGGAGATCAAACTGCGCACCGGCCGCCAGGCTTTCCTCTCGAAACTGGAACAGCTCATGTCGTCCAATGGAACCGCCCGGGGCAAACCGGATGCATCGCTCTCCAAGGATCGGAATCTTAGCTCTCCGTTGCCGGCCGACCGCCCCTTGGGCTTCGCCCAGAGGGCACTGGACCAACTCAACGGCGCGCTGGTCCGATGCGAAGAACGGTACCCGGCGCAGGGCGCGCATTCGGTGCTCTACGTTGTCGTCGATCGCGAGGCTGCCCAGTGGCGGGAGAAGCTCGGCGCATTGCATGAACAGTTCTTCGGCGCCGGCCAGAGCGATCCTTTGGCTCCGGTTCAACTTGAAGTCATCGACCGCGCAACGCACGAAGCGCTCGAAAGGCTGGCGGCTGCGGGCCTCATCACCCCCACTGCACGCGGAAGCCGGCCGTTATTCCCGGCGACGGACTCGGCCTCCGCCTCAACCCTGCTCACACCGGAAGAGCAGGCGAAAGCTCAGGCTCATCGCACGCAGGCGGCGCGCAAAATGAAAATGGCCCGGCTGCTCGGTGCCGGGGGACTCGACGACGAAGCGCGGACCGCACTCCTGGAATCCGCGTGGGCCTTAAGCCGAGCCCTGGCTGTCGAACAGCGAATGCCTGAACCCGCCGAATTCAAAGACGCGTTGCTACCGCCTCTGTCTCATTGCTGGCGCGAAGCGCTCGCGCCCTTGCGCCGCTGCGCGGGAGACGCCGCCGCGCCCTGGCAGCCTGTGGCCGACGCGCTCGATCGCGTCTGAACCAGCAGCGACGATTTGTCCGGGTCTCGCCGGTTCAGACCGGCTTACGCTTGATTTGCTCTCGTCGTGAACGCGGTAGGACGAGTCCGTCCCAGCGAGCCGCTCGACGCGCGTGGAACACGTCCGACTCGGCTCGCTGGGACAGGCTCGCCCTACCGATGAACCGGAAACCGTGCGGACCGCAGCCTTCAGGCTGCTTCCGCGCACTCTCTGGAGGCCAGCGCTAAAGCGGCCTAAAGGCCACGGTCCGGAGGAACGGTTCATGGGAAGATCTTCAGCGACAGGCTGGAAGCCTGCCCTCCGTTGGACCTCAAGAAAAGCAGTTGCGCAGATACTTGAGGTCGGCCTGGTAATCCGAGACCAGGTCCTTCGGCGCGGCGGCTTCGATTTGCGCCCAACCGGAGAATCCAATCTCGTCGATCGCCTCCCGAACCTTCGCGAAATCAATTCGGCCCTGGCCGAGCAGGAACCCGGCGTCCTTGAAATGGAACTCGCAAATCTGTCCTTTGAGCAGCCGGATCTCTTTGTAGATGTCGTAGCCTTTGTCCGTAGAATTGCCGACGTCGTAGTAAACTTGAACGGCTCTCGATCCGACCCGCTGAATGATGTTCAGGTTTTCCTCCGCGCTCAGGTAATTCTCCAGACCCAAAATCACTCCGGCTTTCTCGGCGCGCGGGGCGGCTTCCTTCAGAATGTCCACGGTGCGGTCGATGCCCGCCGCGTCGCCCTTGAGGTCGCCTTTGTAGAACTGGGCCACGAGCAACACCTTCACGCCAAGCTTCTGCATGACGTCGAGCGCGTCGAGCAGCCAGATGGCGGCGCGCGGGTCGCTCTTCAATGGGATGTTGTTCATCTCCGCAATCGCGAGCGACGCGATTTCCAAACCGTGCAGTCTGGCGGCGTCTCGCCTGCGATCAGGATGTCGGCTCCTATCTGCTGGCAGTGGATGCTCAAACGGGCGAGACGATCTGGAAGCTGGATCGTCCCGAGTACCGACGCGGGTTCGCCACGCCGTTGCTGTGGCCGCGAGAGAGACCGGAATTCATCATCCTGGCCAGCACTCTCCGGCTCGCGGCGCATCGGCTCTGCGATGGCGCCGAACAATGGCGCGTTCGAGGCCTGCCGAATGAAATCGTGGCGACGCCCGTGGCAGGAGACGGTTTGATCTTCGCGGGCGGCTGGACGCACGGTTCGGGCGTGAGCAAGCTGCCGCCATTTTCCGCGTTGCTGGAGCGAGGCGATCAAAACCACGACGGCCAACTCACCCGCGACGAAGCGCCGTCCGGTCCGGCCAAACAGCATTTCCTTTATGTCGATGCCAACAAAGATGGATGGATCACGCAGGCGGAATGGGAATCCATCGCGAACATTTTTGACCGGTCCGAGAATGCGCTTCTGGCCGTGCGACCGGATGGCTGCGGCGAAGTCACGGCCTCACACGTGGTCTGGAAACAAAAGCGCGGGCTGCCTTAGAGCGTGTCCGAAAATTGCGCGGGGTCCTGCGGCGAGGGATTTTGGCTGTGGCCAAGGCGGCGAGGTCCGAGCATCCCCAACGCGGGCTGTAAGGACCGAGCCAACGCAGGCCACGGACAAAAGACCCGCCGCCCGGAGGGTTTTCGCGCCAAAGGCCGCCTGGCTTCGTTGCTCCTCAGTCGAAGATCCAGGGAGGATATTCTCCTTCGTTGCGCCTCGCCATCCGGCCTTTGGCGCGAAAACAGGACCCCGCGGAATTTTCGGACACGCTCTTACGTCCCCACGCCGCTGTTCTACGAAGGCCGGGTTTACCTGGTGAAAAACGGCGGGCTGGTTTCTTGCTTTGACGCGAAGACCGGTCAGGCCGCCTATCAGGAGGAAAGCCTCGGCGCCCTTGGGGATTACTATGCCTCGCCCGTGGCCGCGAATGGAAAAATCTGTGTGGCGTCGCAGCCGGGCGTGGTGGTGATTTACCGCGCCGGCGAATCGCTGGAGGTGCTGGCCCGAAACAACTTCGGCGAGCCGATCCTGGCCACGCCCGCCATCGTGGAGGACACTCTCTACGTGCGGACGGAGAACCACTTCTACGCTTTTGCCCATGTAGCAGGCGAACATGGAAAGCGCGAATAGACCCAGCGCGGCTGACGCCGCAGCCAAATCGTTACAACGTTAAATCGTTAAATGGGTTAACACTACAGCGATACTTTTCTTCGAGAGGGGATTAACCGCGGATTTCGCGGATGGCGCGGATGATTCTGTTCCTTATTTTATCCGCGTTATCCGTGGTTGTGTGGAATGAACGCGAATCAGAATTGGAACAAGGCAATTCGGGCGCTCAACGACACTCCGCAAATTATCCCCATCAGGAGGACAGGAATTCCGCGTGAGCCAGGAGATCCTTTTCGATTTTCTCGACCCAATCTGCCTTTTGTTTCGCCGCTTGCTCAGCGTCACGACGCGCCGTCTGCTCCGCCCTTTGCGCACTCCTCGCGGCAGCCCTTTGGCCGGCTCCTGTCTGGACTTGCTGTCTGCCGGCGGCGGCACCGGCGGCATTCGCCGCCTCTTGAGCCGATCTCAATTCTCGCCTGAGTCGTGCATTTCGGATCAAGTTCAGGTTATTTGCCGTGCTTTTGGGTTCCCAGGTTTCTCGATCGGTGGCGACCGCCATTTGGAGAGCGCTTTTTGCGGTCTTCTCCTCTCCGAGCAGAACCGCAATCTCGAGTTGAGTCGCATAATCCCAATAGTCGGCCTTGCCGGAGGCAATCTGGCGCTCCAGAGCTTCCGAGATTCTTGGAATAAGATCCTTTGGACGATTCGGTTGATCTCTCAATTCCATAAGCGTGACCGCGTTGATACCTGGGTAAGCATCCTTCGCGTCAAACTCAAAACCCCTTAGATACGACTCAATGGCCTTCTCCAAGTACACGCTCGCTTTCTTCTCATCGATCGGGCGGTATCTTTCCGCCGCGTCCTTGTACACGCGCCCCAGAATCCCGCTCGTTTCACTTGTGATCCCGTGCCGTCTAACAAGGTTGTCCAAGACTTTGACCGCCTCCTCCGTCTTACCCTCCCGATTTAGGGCCAGAGCCAGTTGTTCCTGAACCATGGCGGTTGAGGCCAGCGGACCGGCCAGGCCTTTGGCAAGATCGATCATCTCCGGCCAACACTCTACGGCGCGGTAAGAGAGAAGGAGGTCAATGATCACCCCCACGTCCTCAACACCACGCGTCCTGACGGCCCTTCCGGTCTGGCGAACTGCTTCTTTGCCTTGTTTCCGCGCTTCAGCCAGGCGTTGCTTCGAAAGCTGTGACGAATTCGAGCCTCGAAGCCACAGCGGCAAGGGAGCATCAAATCCGCAAGAATGAGAAGCACAATTTGAGGATGGCGAACCTCGTCCGCCACTCGTTCATTTGCTCTTAGAGCCTGTCTGAAAATTGTCTTCTGGGTGGAACAGGCCACCGGCCTGTTGCGGCGGGCTACCAGCCCGCCGGGCCTTTTGGCGGCAGGTTGCCGCCAAACACGGGCTGGTAGCCCGTTCCACCCATTTTTCAGACAGGCTCTTACTTGCCAGCGCGCGGGTTTTTAGTGAGACTCCGCGCCTCGAAATCATTATGAAAACAGCCGCTTCCAAAAGTTCTCGCCGCTCATTCAGCCAACCCAAGCGTCTCGCCCGCGCCTATTCGTCCATCGTCGTGGACGGCCCGGAACGCGCGCCCAGCCGGGCCATGCTGCATGCGGTGGGTTTCCAGAAGGACGATTTTCGGAAGTCGCAAATCGGCGTCGCTTCCACCTGGGGCATGGTCACGCCGTGCAACATGCACATCGATCAACTCGCAGTTCAGGTCGCGCAAGGGGTAAACGAGTCCGGCGGCAAGGCGATCGTTTTCAATACGATCACGATTTCGGACGGCATCTCGATGGGCACGGAAGGAATGAAATATTCGCTGGTCTCGCGCGAGGTCATCGCCGATTCCATCGAAACAGTCGTCGGTTGCGAAGGCATGGACGGTCTGGTCGCGATCGGCGGGTGCGACAAAAACATGCCGGGCTGTTTGATGGCGATCGCGCGGTTGAACCGGCCAGCTGTGTTCGTGTATGGCGGGACGATTCTGCCGGGCTGCTTTCAAAGCAAACCCGTCGATATCGTTTCGGTGTTTGAAGCCGTGGGAGCCCATGCCAACCGGAAGATGACCGACGGCGAGCTTTCCGACCTCGAAGGGTGCGCGATTCCGGGGCCGGGTTCGTGCGGCGGGATGTACACCGCGAACACGATGGCGTCCGCCATCGAGGCGCTCGGCATGAGCTTGCCCAACAGTTCCGCGCAAGCGGCGGTCTCCAAGGAAAAGAGCGAAGATTGTCATCGGGCGGGCGCCGCGGTGATGGATCTGATCAAAGCGGGCCTTCGGCCGCGCGACATCATGACGAGAAAGGCGTTTGAGAATGCGATCACAGTCGTCATCGCCTTGGGCGGCTCGACCAACGCCGTGCTGCACCTGCTCGCCATGGCGCACGCGGCCGGAGTGAAGCTCGCGCTCGACGATTTCACCCGCATTGGCAAACGGGTGCCCGTGCTGGCTGACCTCAAGCCCAGCGGAAAATACGTCATGGCGGAATTGGTCCGAATCGGAGGGCTGACCCCGCTGATGCGGATGCTTCTCGATCGAGGGTTGCTGCACGGAGATTGCCTCACGGTGACCGGCAAGACGGTCGCGGAGAATCTGCGGAATGCCCGGCCTTATCCGCCGAACCAGGACGTGGTGCGCAGCTTCGAGAATCCGGTGAAGAAAGACGGCCATCTGGTCATTCTCTACGGCAATCTCGCGCGCACGGGGGCCGTGGCCAAAATCAGCGGCAAAGAAGGACTGCGATTCACCGGGAAAGCGCGAGTGTTCGAGTCCGAGGAGAAAGCGCTGAAGGCCATTCTCGATGGCACGGTCAAAAAGGGCGACGTCGTCGTGATTCGTTCGGAGGGCCCCAAGGGTGGCCCTGGCATGCGCGAAATGCTTTCGCCGACTTCAGCCATCATGGGCAAAGGATTGGGCAAGGACGTCGCGCTGATTACCGACGGCAGGTTTTCCGGCGGCAGCCACGGCTTTGTGGTTGGACATATTACCCCGGAGGCGTTCGGCGGCGGAGTGATCGCGGTGGTGAAGAACGGCGACCCGATCACGATCGACGCCGAGAAACGGGAGATTTCACTCGACCTTCCGGCCAAGGAGATCAAGGCGCGCCTGGCCAAATGGCGTCCGCCTAAGCCGCGCTACACGCGGGGTGTCCTCGCGAAATACGCGAAGCTGGTGAACTCCGCCCACCTGGGCGCGGTGACGGATGCGAATTTTTGAGCGCGTATCTGAGAAGCCGTAGCAGCCGAGGGAACGAGGCTCACTTTTTCCAGTCGCTGCCTAAATCAGAGCCTCGTTACCTCGGCTGCTACGGTTTCTCAAGAGAGGCAAGGTTACTCCTTCCGTTCGGGCTCTGAATCGATGACGGGTTTGCGAGCGCCCTGAATCGCGCTGATTTGATCGGCGATCCGGAATGAACTTGCGCCCGGTTCAGTCGAAATCTCCGTCTCCAACTCCAGCTTGGGGCCGTAAAACATTTTTTCGTCCACGCGGCCGCGCGCGCGGATTCGATACGGCGGCTGGCGATCGACGATGACTTCGACCTCCTGCGCCGGGAGATTGGCGATCTTGCCGTGCAACGTCAGTTCCATCGCGGCTTCGTCGCCGATGTTGTTGATGAATGTGTCCGGACCGGGGCCGCCGTTGTTTTCCAGGCCGCACCGGCAGAGCCATTCGTTGAATCCATCCAGCCAGCCCAGGCCGCCGCGGCTCTGCAAATTGATCCATTGCGGATGCACGACGTCCTTGACCGGCGAATCCCACCCCAGCCGCACGTCGCCCATCTGCGCTTTGAGCACGCCCATGCCGCGCGTCGGGATGATCGTAATTTCCAATTTGCCATTGTTGATCACGATGAGGTCCACACCTTCCTGCTTGCCGCCGCGCAAGGTGAGCTTGCGCACAGACCACGGGGCCGCGCTTTTGGGCGTGACCTTCTCGCTGGAGGCCTCCCACGAATCCACGTGGATGTTCTGGCTGGAGCTGGTAAGGACTTGGCGAAACGGCTCGGCAGCGGAGCTGGAGTAAACACTCATAGCAATCAGGGCGGTCAGAATCATTACCTGACGCCGGTCTGGCACATTCCTTTTTGGGTTCATTTGCGGCACACTTGTTTGAACACGCACGCGCTCAGAAACTCAGAGATGAGTTAACCGCGGATATCACGGATGGGCGCGGATAAGATGGGCGAAGTTTGTGCCCGACCGGGACCTATCCGCGTGATCCATTTAATCCGTGGTGATCGAGAAATCTCAAAATGGCTTCCATGGCCCGCACAGGCTGACGTTGCATAACCAAATGCGGAGCGTCAAGCACAGTGACTTCGATGCCTGCGCCGATTGCCGAATGACTCCCAGACTTTGTTCCTTCACCAACCTGTCGCGATTGCCTTGGATGTAAAAGCAGCGGCATCTGAAGTTGGGGAAGACTCGGTCGAACAACCACCTCAGTTCGTCGCCAATTACCGCGACATCACGGAACGCAAACAGACGGAGGAAGAGCTTCTCGTCCTGGCCCGGTTGCAGGCGGCTATCGCCGAGTTCAGCAAGATCGCCCTGGCGGGAATCGATCCCTTGCTGCTGATGGAGGACGCGGTGGATACCGCCGTCAGCGCCTTGCGCATCGAGCATGGAGCGCTCCTGGAGGTGCAACAGTCTGGACTTGAGCCTATGGGGTTTGACTTCCCCAAGAGTCAGTGTGACACCCCACTTCTGTGTATCCGGCGGCTCAAGTATATTCGCGGCCAACGACCTGGATTCATGAAGAACGCCCTGCGTGGATTGAACAGGAGATCCGAAAAAGTTTTCTTGCTTCCGCGGAGGCTGGACCGCGAAACTTCACGCCTGATTTCACGGGCGAACTATGAAAGCGAACCAATCGGTCAACCAGTCACTGAAAAGGCGGATCTCCCTGACGCTGGCCGCGACGGGGCTGCTGCTCTTGTGGAACCTTTGTGCTCGCGCGCAAACGTCCGTCGGGAATGCCGCGGACGCCGATCCCTTGCCCGCACTGGTCGAGGTGTTGAGCCAGACCGAGGACCCGCAATTCCAACTCGATATCTTGAAAGGCCTGGTCGAGGGCTTGAAAGGCCGTCGCAATGTGACGATGCCCAAAGGCTGGGAAGCCGTTGAACCCAGGCTTCGCGAAAGCGCGAATCCGGAAGTCCGCTCGCACACCCAGATCCTTTCGGTTCAATTCGGCAGCCCTCAAGCCATCGAGTCGCTCCGCCAAGCGCTGAAAAATCCTGGCGCGGATCTGGCCACGCGCCGTGCTGCGCTGGACATGCTGCAAGGCGCGCGCGATGCCGAGATCCCCACGATCCTTCTGGCTCTGCTGAAAGACGCGAGCCTGCGCAGCTCGGCGTTGCGCGCGCTGGCGGCTTACGACCTCTCCGCCACCGCCGCCGCAATTCTGGACGTCTATTCCTCCCTGACCGCCGGCGAAAAACGAGACGCGCTTAACACGCTCGCTTCGCGATCGACTTACGCAAAACCTTTGCTGGCTGCGGTCGCCCAAGGCGCGGTGCCGGCGAAGGATTTGAGCGCCGAGATTGTCCGCCAGGTGCGCAGCTTGAAAAACGAGGCGATCGATCAGGAATTGCAGAAAGTGTGGGGAGTGGCCCGCGAAAGCACGGGCGACAAACGCAAGGAGATCGACCGGTACAAGGCGATCTATCGGTCGGGCGGGTCGCAGCCAGGCGACGCGGCGCGCGGGCGAATCGTCTATGCGAGAACCTGCGCGCAATGCCACACGTTGTTCGAGAGCGGCGGAAAAATCGGCCCGGACCTCACCGGGTCCAACCGCGCCGACCTCGAATACATCCTGCAAAACATTGTCGATCCGAATGCGGTGATCCCCAATGATTATCGCACCACAACCGTCGAGACCAAAGACGAGCGGATCATCACAGGCCTCGCGAGCAGGCAGGACGAGCGTTCCATCACGGTCGTGACGGCGAACGAAACGCTCGTCATCCCGCGCGCCGAGGTTCAATCCCTGAGGCCTGGCGAAATCTCGATGATGCCGGAAGAATTGCTCGCGAATCTTTCCGACCAGGAAGTTCGAGATTTGATTTATTACCTCAACCGGCCCGGCCAGGTTCCGCTTTTGGCGACCGCGGAAACGCTGGATCTGTTTTTCAACGGCAAAGATCTCACCAACTGGGATGGCGACCCGGACCTGTGGCGCGTGGAGAATGGAGAGATCGTGGGCCGCAGCGCCACCGGGCTGAAACAGAGTGAATTCCTGAAAAGCCAGATGGTCCTGGGCGATTTCAGATTGGTGTGCAAAGTCCGGTTGACGCCGAACAAGGAGAACAGCGGCATTCAGTTTCGGAGCGAGGCGCTGCCCAACGGCGAAGTGAAGGGGTATCAGGCGGACATCGGCGCCGCGTGGTGGGGAAAGCTCTACGAAGAGCACGGGCGCGCCCTTCTCTGGGACAAGCCCGGCGATAAGTTTGCGAAGCTCGAAGACTGGAACCTCTACGAGATTGTCGCCGTGGGCGATCAAATATTGACCGCGCTCAATGGACAGCCTTGCGTGAGCCTCCGCGATTCAAGCGGCGCTGCGCGCGGGATCGTGGCCCTGCAACTTCATGCGGGCGGGCCGCTGGAAGTGCGGTTCAAAGATTTCCAATTGGAACTGAATCCTGAACCGAAGCTGAAGACGGCGAACTGACCCGCAACTCACGAGCGGAGGCGAACTGAGCAGGATCGTTGGATAACTGGATAGGTGGATTCTTAATCGTAATCCTAATCTTACTCCTAATCCTACTGTAGCCACTCAAAGTAGCGACGAACAGCCAGCTCTCAACAGCTCTCAAGTCCACCGATCCATTAATCCATCAATCCATTAATCCACTCATCCAACGCCGGGAGGCGCGGTCAGGGGAGCGGGCGCCGGACGGGTTCGCGTCCATCAAGGTAGGCCACCAGGTCGCTCAAGGATTGATAGACTTCCACAGAGTATTTGTTGGGATTCTGCGAGGCGACAATCTGCATGCCCATGATCGCGGTGGAGATGGCGTCCTTTTGTTCGTCCGTCAATCCGCCAACCTTGATCACTTTCTGAAGCACGGGGACGGCTTTCGCGAAGTCGGCAGCTTTGATCGCGGCGACGGCCGTTGAAACATCCGCTTGAGACGCGGCGCCCTGGAAACTTTTTTCCATTTTGCTTGTGTCCACCGAGCCGCGGGTTCCGCAACCGATCAGGAATCCGGCCAGGGCCACGACCGCCAGAAGAGAGCAGAGAATTCTTCTCATAAAAAAACGGGTTTGTGTGAGCTGTTCAACTGATTCGTATGCCATGAAGTTTTACGGAGAGCGCCTTGAAAACAAAGAAGAAAGTTTCGCCGGCATGTTGCGCTCAATTGATTGCCACTAAAGGTTCAAGCCTCGCCGTGGGCGAGAGGACGATAAGGGCGGTTGTTGAACCTGGGCGCGGGCAGTTCCCTCCCGGAAGCGGTACTGCTTGGCTTCAGAACCAAGCACTCGGCCCATAAACCGAAGACCGTGCGCACCGCAGCCTTTAGGCTGCTTTCGGCCCCACTCTGGAGTTTGGCGTTGAAGCGGCCTAAAGGCGCCTAAAGGCCGCGGTCCGGACGAACGGTCCATGGGAAGGGATGGCGTAAGTGGGACCGTATGCGACGCGCGGGCTATCGATGCATTTTCTCCGCGTTCGGCAGCGCTTCGCGCTACCAACGGGCCACCGGCTTCCATGCCACTCCCAGCAAGCTTGCCATCAACCTGTCCAACCATTCCAGATCGCGGTTGCGGAGCGTCCAATTCCTGAGGCCCACGCCCACGAGAGCGGTCGTGTAATAGATCAGGAGATACTCCAGAAACCACAGGTGCACTGGCGCAAGGTGGTCCAGCCGCGCTTCCAGAAGCTCAAGGACCACGGGCACGATCAAAACCATCCCGGCAACGAACGGCACGAAGATGCGTTTGAGCCGGTGGTGAAGGAATCCGCGCGCTCCAAGCCGGTGAGAGCGATACGGCAGATTTCAAATCTGCGCTACGCAAACACCCACGGCGAGGCGCCGGTCGGAACTCGCGAGGGCGCGTGTGCTCGCCGGTTCATTCCAGTTTCTTCCCGGTCGTATCCGGTGCGAAGAGAATCACCAACATCCCGAAGGCGTAAATCAAGCTCGTGATCGTGCCGACCTTGGCGTAGTCGCCGCCGAACAATTGCATGAGCGCGCCCGCGCCCAGCACGCCCGCCGCCGAGGCGAATCGCCCGAAATTGTAGCTCACGCCTGTGCCAGTCGCCCGCACGCGAGTCGGAAACAGCTCCGGCAAGTAAAGCGGCAGCCAGCCGAAGAAAACGGTGGCGATGAAGCCTTGCACGAAGATCGCCGGCAGGAACCCGCCTTGCAGCGGTTTCATGAACATAAAAATTCCGCACGTCATGAGCGTGGCGGCGAGGCTGATCAGGAAGTAGGTCAACCGGCGGCCCAGCCTATTGGCGATGTGCGCGCCCAGCAAACTGCCCAGCACCGCGCCGACGGCCCAGTAAGCCTGGGCCGTGGCTTTGTATCCCGGCAATCCCGCTTCGCCGCCGAGTTTGTCCGCCCACGGAATCATCCATTTGCTCGCGCCCCACGCGCCGATGAGCGGAATCGCGCCGAGACAAATCCCGATGAGCGTGAGCCGGAGCAACGGCGGACGAAAACATTCCCGCATCGGCGCCGCGGCTTTCGCTCCCTGGCCGGCTTCACGTGCCGCAAGCCATTTGGGTGATTCGGGCACGATGAGCAGCGTTAGCAGGCCCAGCATAACGGGTGTTGCTCCGGCCAGCATGAGCCAGCGCCACGATTCGGGGGTGACTTGCTTGAAAGAACCGAGTTGGGACATGACGAACACGCCGAGGTTGGCGGACATTCCGAAAATGCCGGCGAGGGTGGGCCGCGAGACATCCGGCCAGAACTCCGCGATGAGCGCGACGCCGTTCGGCCACACGCCGCCAATCCCCAATCCGACCAGGAACCGCAGCAGGAGCAGTTGCTCCTGGCTGTTTACGAAGTAGCCAAGCCCTCCGAACACCGAGTAACAAATCACGCTCCACGCCAAACCCTTCGCGCGTCCGAAACGATCCCCGAGTTGACCGAACAGAATCCCCCCAATCGCCGCGCCGAACATGATCGCCGCCGTGTAGCGCGCGAACCAATCGCCGGCGATGGCATGGTTGAACGCCGAGCCCATGAGGCTCTTCGAAACAGACAACGACGCCAGCGGCATGAGGCCAAGCTGCACCCCCGAAAACAGCCAGCCCAAGAAACTGGCGGCGAGCACGAGCAGGGGGGCGTTTGTTTCTGTGTTCGGCGCAGACATAGGCGTGAAGGATTTCGTTGGCGTTAAATCGTTAAAAGCTTGAATGGGTTAAAACGTGAAACGTGATGCGTGAAACAGCGCCTTGAGTGCCGACGGGCCGAGTGTCAATTGACTGACAACTGACAACTGATCACTCACGACTCTGGTTACGGCAACGATTCCAGATAATCGCACAGCGTTTGCACGCTGCGGATGAAGACGCGCGTTTCGATTCGGCCATTGGCGATCCAGCGGCCGCGTTCATCCAGAGCGGCGATCACTTGCTCGGCTTGTTTCTCCAGCGCAGCGCGCTGAGCCTCGGTTTGGGGAGACTTGATCTCGCGTCGGGCAATGTAAGCCTGACGGCCCGCCTTTTGGACTTCCCCGAAGTAAGCGATGGTCGCCGGGATGTTGAAGTTGCCTTGCCAGGCATAACCGCGGCGGCGTTCTTCGCTGATTTCATCGAGGCGATAGTGAATCTTGCCGTCGCGATCGCCGTAGATGGGCTTGTTGGTGCCCAGTTCGTAGAACCGCGCCCAGGTGTTCGGGCCGAGCCGCGAACGTTGAAACCAATCGATCGCCGCCGGAATGGGCTTCAAGAGTTTCTCCTCGCCGGTTTCGAGGTAGAGCTCGATCAGAGTGCGAATCGCCCCGGCGCTTTCGCCCGTGCAGACCGAGGGAGGTTCGAACGCCCTGGCCCAGGCCGGTTTCATGGCGAAGTTATACTGTTGCGCCCAGGCCGGCTGCGGATTCGGCAATTGCGCTGCGACGAGAAAGTCGCCGCCGCGCAGCGCCGCCTCCAGATATTTGCGGTCCCCGAACTGCTTGAACGCTTCGAGCATGGTCCGGATGCAATCCCGCTGCGTGTGGTCGTTCAGCGTGTAAAAGCCGGCGTAATCGGATCTGGGATGCTCGCGAGGAAACGACTCGGGAATCGTCGCGCGCCGCGCAGGATATTTGCCGAGGTCGCGCGGCCTGCCGTTATAGCGTTGCGGCCACGCGCCGTTCGGATACTGCGCTTCGAGCATTTTCGCGAGGCCGTATTCCAGCGCCTCACGGATTGTCCGGACCTCTGCCGCATCCTTGCTCGGCGCGGCCTCCACAAAGGCCATCAGGAACTGGAGCGCGCTTTGAGTGTTGTCATCGTCGAAGGTGGTAATGTTTCTCTTGCCGGCCGCTTGATCCTCGTCGATTTGGCCTTTGTCGGTGCGCCGATACCACTGCGAGCTTTTCGCCGGATCGAAATCGATCAGGTAATCCCAGCCGCCGGATTCAAGTTGTCCGCGAGCCAACGCGCTTGCGGCGGCCTGCGCGGCCTCGAGGTACCGCTGGTCTTTGGTCACTTCGTAGATGCGAAGGAAAGCCTGGCCCATGCTGGGGGTGCCGGGCGGCTGGATCCAGATTTGCGAAGGCGTGGCTTTGTTTTCGCCCCAGCGCTCCTGCAAGTCCTCCGAATACCTCCAGAGAAAGCCGCCTTCGGTGGAGATGGAGCGCATGAACGCGGTTGCCTTTTCCAAAGCGGCGTGAGACCGCAACTCCAGAGGTTCAGCGGCTACCGCCGGGCCGCTCAACAAACAGAAGGCTGTTGCGCTAATGAGCATGGTTTTTCACGGAGAGCTTGCACACGCACCCTGAGCAAGGTGGGCGAGTCCGCCCCGGCGAGCCGCTCGACGAGCTTGGAACACGTCCGATCCGGCTCGCTGGGGACCGGCTCGCCCTACCTTAAGGGCAATCAATCCGTCACAACGAAGACCCGTTCCGCCACTTCCTCGGCGGGAGCGTCCTTCTGTTGGATCGCCTTTTCGAGGCTGGTCTTGAAAACGTAACGGTTTCGCGGGGTGATCACGATGTTCTTGATCAAGCCGCGGTGGCGGCGAATCACCAGTGTGCGGTGGCTTGGCTTGAGGGTGCTCCACCAGTTTTCCGCCAGACCCACCGGACGCCGTTTGGTGATCGATTCAATATCCTCCAGGCGGACTCGGCGCAGGGTGATTCCCAACAAAGTGACCTTGAAATGCCGAGGTGTGATCCGATACCGAACGAACGTCACGAGCCAGGTGAAGCCGAACGCCAGGATCAGCAGGCCCAGAGCAGAGAACACCAGCGTCTTCGTCATAATTGCTATCGCCAGGCTCAGTTGAACAGGCGCCGAAAACCGGCAGACCATTTCCTTCGACGCTTTTCGAACTGGAGCCGAACAGTGGAATCCTGGCCAGTCCTCGCGGAACAATCAATCAAATTGAGATGGAAGAGACGGAAAGAACGGTTTGGGTAGGGCGTATTTCACCTTATTGCATGTCGGAACAGTGGCGTTGTGGTGGCGTTGTGGGCAGGCTTTCCGGCCTGCCGGTTAGGGGACTTTCCAGTCCCTAGCGGCGCAGTTCGCGAAACGGAGCTGGAAAGCTCCGTGAACCCGCAGGCTCGAAAGCCTGCGCTACATCGCTCGAAAACAGAGTGCAAAAGCTGATGCTTGCTGCGGGTTACCGGTTTGAAACGGAACAGGTTGAAGTCTTGCTAACCGGGCCATCACTTGTTAAGGGTCTGCTCAAAAATAACTTGGGGTTTTGGCGGGAGCGCCGCCTGGCCGGATGCAAGGCGCGAGGAGGGAGCAGCCCCCCGGTGAGGCTGTGACCGACGAGCAACGCCGCAGCCTGCCAGGCGCCGCCCCGCCCCGGTGGGCTGGGGCGAATGAAGCGCCGCGCCAAGACTTCGCTTTGGATTGGATTTGTCCTGGTGGTCATTGGCCGGGGAGTTACGTCCCCTTTTCGCTCTCTTTCCTGTGACTCGACCGGTTCCGTGAAGGTTCCTGTGGTCGATGGCGAATTTCAAATAGGCGCTTGCGTTGTGCGGGTTGCCTTTGACCTCCAGCGTGCCCTGAACTCGGATCACGCCCGGCACCTCGGCACGGAGGGGCGGTAGGGTGCTGACCACACATGTGAGCGCGAAGGCCAGCGTCGCGCCCTGAACAGATTCTTTAACCACGGATTTCACGGATTTCGCGGATGGAGAAGCGGCTTTATCCGCTTTATCCGTGTGATCCGTTTAATCCGTGGTTGAATCAGGTTCGTGAGGACGGAACTTCGTGTGCCGCGCTGGAGCAAGTCCGGAACGTCGGGTCGGGAGACGTGTGGCGATTGGCTCACCCTCTCCCCAAGGGAGAGGGCCGGGGTGAGGGGGAACGGAGCGTTCATTACTGATCACAGCGTTCCTCGAAACAAGCGAAGAACCTCTGCCAGACGCTGGCGCAGTCGAGGGTTCTGGAATTTGTCGGCGCCCTGCCGATTGCAAATCGGCGATACGGCAGAGTGCAACTCTGCGCTACGGGGTTGGCCGTCTTCATGGTCCGGTTGGTTTTCATGGGGCCATCATTTCTTCGGTCGGTCGGATTTTTGGGGATTTCGGATGGGTGGATAAATGGTTCGGTGGTTCCACGGAACTACGGCACGAGGCGCACCGAGTCGGTGCCGCGGATCGCTTGCCCGGTCAATGTGCGGCCCTCGAGCACGGCCACGGCTGCGTCTCCGGTTAACGCGAGCGCCGTCGTGTCCACGTGCGGGACCAGGTCGAGTCTCCCATCGCCATTTACGTCCTGGATGGAAGCGAGGTATTTGCCTTTGCCTGTTACTGCTTGGTCCGCGGGATGGACGACAAAGCTCGTAGCGCGGAGTTGCACTCTGCCGTATCGCAGAATTGTATTCTGCGGGGCGTCTCCCAGTCCGAGCCCGCTGGGACTTGCCGGCGCCCCGCCGATTGGAAATCGGCGATACCGCAGATTGAAAATCTGCGCTACGGTTCTCCGGTCGATCTGTCGTCAATCCCACGGTCTGCACAGTATCTTGACCGGCGCGCTCGCGAGCGTGACGGTCGCAACATTGACGGTTGCCGCGTCGAAGTCAGCGCTGCTGAGGATCGCCACAGGGATCGCGCCGTTCGAGCCGAGGTTGATCGCATTGGGATACGTGCCGGGCTTGATGTCGATTGCGGCCGTGATAACGGAGGGCGACACTTTTCGGACCCGCCCGGCGAACTCTCCGATCAGGTAACCGCCGGGTGTCTGCGTGATCGCCAGCACCGAATTGGAAGGCAGCCCGTCCTCCACCGCCAGGTGCGGACCGTGAATTCGGAGTCGTCCGGCGTTTGCAGAGGGGCGGCCCGGCCGGAGGGCAGGCTCAAGACAAAAAGCAGGGACGCAAAGAACTGAATTCGAATCGAGCGGCACAGGCTGAACACTGCGGCTGAATACTGCTCCAAACCCTCGGTCCCGGCAACTCAGACGTGATCCTGAACTCCTGTTCCAATTCAAAGCTGGCGGCTCAGACGGGCGCGTTGCCAAACAAATCCAGTTGCGGCGGGGGCGCAAGCTTTTGCAGTCTTTCGCGTTCGGCGCGATGTCGCGCCGTGGAGCGCACTTTCCCTTCCGGCGTCAGTTCCGATTCTTCCAGATTGGATAGAATTTCCTTGGCCCGCGTCAGCACGCTCTTGGGCACGCCCGCGAGCCGCGCTACCTGAATGCCGTAGCTTTTGTCCGTTCCGCCGGCGACGATTTTGCGCAGGAAAATGATCTGATCGTTCCACTCGCGCACGGCAACGTTGAAGTTGCGCAGCCGAGCCAGGCGCCTCGCCAGTTCCGTCAGTTCGTGATAATGGGTCGCGAACAGCGTCTTGGCGCCGACTTGATTGTGCAGGTGCTCGACGATGCCCCAGGCCAGGCTCAAGCCGTCAAACGTGCTGGTGCCGCGCCCGATTTCGTCAAGAATGATCAGGCTGTTTCGCGTGGCATTGTTCAGGATGTTCGCTGTCTCGCTCATCTCGACCATGAACGTGGATTGCCCGCGCGCCAGATCGTCGCTCGCGCCGATGCGCGTGAAAATGCGATCCACCAGATCGATGCGGGCTTGTTTCGCAGGGACGAACGAGCCCGTGTGTGCCAGCAGCGTGAGCAGAGCGACCTGCCGAATGTAAGTGCTCTTCCCCGCCATGTTCGGTCCCGTGATCAACCCCACTTGCTGACTCGCGAGATCAAGCTCGGTGTCGTTGGGCACGAAGCGTTCTTCCACGAGGACCTGGTCCAGCACGGGATGACGCCCGTCGCGAATTTGCAGCGCGCCTTCTTGAGCAACTTCGGGGCGGCAGTAGTTGAAGAACCGCGCCGTTTCCGCGAAGCCGGCCAGCACGTCAAGCTGGGCCAGCGCTTGCGCCGTTTGTTGGATTTCCGGCAAGCGCGCGATCACCGCTTCCCGGACGCGGAGGAAAAGTTCGTATTCCAGTTTCACGCTGCGCTCCTCAGCGCCGAGAATCTTGCTTTCCATTTCCTTGAGCGCGGGCGTGATGAAGCGTTCCCCTCCGGCGATAGTTTGCTTTCGCACGTAGTCGGCGGGCACTTTTTCGAGATGCGTTTTGGTCACTTCGATGTAGTAGCCGAACACGGAATTGAAGCGCACTTTGAGGGAAGGAATCCCGGTGCGTTCGATCTCCTGCTGCTGCAACTTGGCGATCCAATCTTTTCCTTCCCGCATGGCTCGCCGAAGCTCATCGAGGCCCGGATCGAAGCCGTCCCGGATAATGCCGCCTTCCTTCACCGCCAGCGGCGGCTCATCGACGATCGCGCGCGCGATCAAGTCGGCGAGGTCAGGACAATCACATAACTGGCCGGTGAGTTCGGCGAGCAACGGCAACGGGCCTTCATGTAGGGCAGACATCTTGTCTGCCGGTTGGCGGGGCATGTTTGCCCCGTCGTTCATGCAGTTGGATGTTTCCGGAACTGGCACGCTGGAAGCCTGCCCTACGTTGGACGAGTTGCGCGCTTCGAAGGCGAGTTCTTGCAAGGCCCCTCCCGAGGGATCAGTGGAATTGCATTTCATGACCTCGCCAAGCGCGTCGCGCAGTTTTGGCACCTGTTCCAATGCCAGGCGCAGCGCCGCCAGATCGCGTCCGTTGCCCGTGCCCACGCTCAACCGGCTCAGGGTGCGTTCCATGTCCCGCACTTCGCTCAAATGCTGGCGAAAACGCTCCAGACCGGCGGGATTCTCGATCCAGGATTGCACGGCTTCCTGGCGGGCGCAGATTGGAGCAGCCGCGGCGAGCGGTTGCGTGAGCCACTCCCGAAGCCGCCGCGCGCCCATCGGCGTGACTGTGCGGTTCACGACGCCGTAAAGGCAGGCGTTGCGGGGTGCGTCGCGATGGAGCGGCTCAAGAATTTCCAGATTCCTCAGCGAGGTGGCGTCCAGCACGAGATAATCCTTGCACTCGTAGCACGACAGGCGCGTCAGGTGCGCGACATCCCGCCGGAGATGCTGCGCCAGATAGTGCAGCGCGGCCCCGGCGGCGCCGACAGCCGCGGTCCGGTCCTTCAAGCCGAATCCATCGAGCGAACTGACCTTGAAATGATCGCGAAGTGTGAACTGGGAGGTTTCCGGCGCGAAGACCCAATCGTCGTAGCCGTTGATCACCGCACAACGGCCTTGGAGCAGCGCGCGCACGGCGGCGGCTTCGTTCGGAAAGATGATTTCTGCCGGACGCACCCGTTCGAGTTCGCTCAACAGGCCCGCCTCGGAGTCGAGTTGCGTCGTCTTGAAATCGCCCGTGGTCAAATCGACAAAGGCGAGTCCGTAGCTGGTGCTCAAAGAATACACGGCCGCGAGATAATTGTTCCGCTCGGCGGTGAGCATGCGGTCGTCCAGGTGGGTGCCGGGGCTGAGGATTTGAGTGACCTCGCGTTTGACCAACTGCCCGGGGCGCGCGTCTTCCATTTGATCGCAGATGGCGACCTTCTTGCCGGCCTTAAGCAAGCGCCCGATGTAAGCGTTCGCGGCGTGGTAAGGAATGCCGCACATCGGAATGACGCCGCGTTTGGTGAGCGCGACGTTGAGCAACTGCGCGCCGATCTGAGCGTCCTCGAAAAACATCTCGTAAAAATCGCCCAGGCGAAAGAGGAGCAAGGCATCGGGCGGCAATTCAGCCTTGATGCGCCGGTATTGCGCCGTCATCGGAGTGAGTTGTGAATCGCTCGGCACGCGGGAAAAGTTAGTGAGCAAAATCCGGCTGGTCGAAGGGAAAATGGCGAATGGTTCTTTTCCAGGGAAGCACCCACTCCTTCTCCCCTCTCAGGAGGGGAACTTCGCTCAGATCGCTTTCGACGAGATTCCCTCCCGGGAGAGGAAGGAGTGGGTTCAATTCGTGTTGCTTCGCAATACGTCGGAGCGCGGCATTTACTGATCAGACCGTGGGATAGAATACACTTTGTTGCGTCGCATTTGGGCTCAGGCGCGACGAAGGAGAATATCCCTGGTGGATCTTCGACTGAGGAGCAACGAAGCCAGAGCCCAAATGCGGCGCAACCCGCAGGGCGAGGGGTCTTTTGGCCCGCCGCTTCGTCGCTCGCTCGTTGTGGATCGCAGGGATACACCGCTTCGCGCGCTCCTCGCGGCTGGCCAAAATCCCTCCTGGCAAAATGTATTCTATTCCCACGGTCTGATCAGTATGCCGCTTCGGCGCCGAAATTATTGTGGGCTTTGGAAAATCGCAACACCCCGGACTTTCCTGGGAGGAAGCGGCGTGAACGCCGCGCTCCGATGGCATTCTTGAACCAGCCGTGCTATCGCCCGCCAATTCACTCCAATTCTCTTTGACTGAATTGAAGCCGCCTTTCACCCTCTTTCTTGCATGGCGATACTCGTCTTCGACATCGAAACCTCCGCGCTTCCCCTGGAATCGTTCGACGAAGTCCAAATCGAGTATTTGTTTCGTGACGCCGAAAAGATTCCCGACGAAGCCGCCCGTCAGGCCCGGCAGGCTGAGCTGCAGCATCAGTTGAACCTGTATCCTTTCACGGCCCAGATCGTGTGCATCGCGATGTTGAACGCGGAGACGTCGCGCGGCCAGGTGCTGTTCACGGCGGAGGATTTTGAAGCCGACGCCGAAGAAGGCGGCCCCGTCGAATTCGTGCCCTGCGTGGACGAGGTCGAGATCTTAACCGCGTTCTGGGACGTGGCCAAACATTACGAATCGATTGCGACGTTCAATGGCCGCTCGTTTGACGTGCCGTTTCTCTACCTCCGCTCCGCCATCTTGAACGTGCCGATTTCGCGCAAGGACTGGCTCGGCTACCGCTATCAAACTGATCCGCATTGCGATCTGGCGGAACAATTGACTTTTTACGGCGTGAGCGGACGCGACGGCGCGGCGCGGCGGTTCAATCTGGATTTTTACTGCAAAGCCTTCGGCATCGATTCACCGAAAAGCCACGGCGTGACGGGCCTGGACGTGAACGCGCTGCTGGCGGAGGGCCGCTACCGCGAGATCGCCGAATATTGCCTGCGCGACGTGCGAGCGACCGTGACGCTTTACCAGATTTGGAAGGACCGGCTGGCCGGAATCAAGTAGTCAGTACCGGTAATGGTCTGGTTTGTAAGGCCCATCCACCGGGACGCCGAGGTAGCCGGCTTGTTTCTTCGTGAGCTTCGTGAGCTTGACGCCAATTTTTTCCAGGTGCAACCGGGCGACTTCTTCGTCGAGCTTCTTGGGCAACCGATAGACGCCGATCTGGTAGGTGTCCTTGTTTGACCAGAGATCGAGCTGCGCCAGGCATTGGTTGGTGAAGCTGTTGCTCATGACGAAGCTGGGATGGCCTTCGGCACAACCCAGGTTCACGAGGCGGCCTTCGGCCAGCAAGTAAATGCTGTTGCCGCCGGGCAAGTCGTAGCGGTCCACCTGCGGCTTGATGTTCACCTTGGTGACGCCTTTGGCGTTGTTCAGGCGTTCCACCTGAATCTCGTTGTCGAAGTGGCCGATGTTACAGACGATCGCCTGGTCCTTCATTTTGAGGATGTGGTCCACCGTGATGACGTCGCAGTTGCCGGTGGTCGTGACGTAGATGTCGGCTTCGCCAAGGGTGTCTTCGATGGTCGTGACTTTGAAGCCTTCCATCGCCGCTTGAAGAGCATTGATCGGGTCGATCTCCGTGACGATGACGCGCGCGCCGAAACCGCGCAAACTGTGCGCCGAGCCTTTGCCGACGTCGCCGTAACCGCAAACGCACGCGGTTTTGCCGGCAATCATCACGCCGAGGGCGCGCTTGAGTCCGTCAGCGAGAGATTCACGACAGCCGTAAAGATTGTCGAACTTGGACTTGGTGACGGAATCGTTGACGTTGATGGCGGGCACGAGAAGTTTTCCCGCTTCGAGCATCTGGTAGAGGCGATGCACACCGGTGGTCGTTTCTTCGGAAACGCCTTCCCACTCGTTGACGGCCTGAGTGAACCAGCCCGGGCGTTCTTTCGCGCACTTTTTCAGGAGGTCCTTGACCACAGCGACTTCGTGGCTGTCGCTCGGCGTGTTGACCCAGTTGTCGCCCTGCTCCATCTCGTGGCCCTTGTGGAGCAACAGGGTGGCGTCGCCGCCGTCATCGACGATCAATTGCGGGCCTTTGCCGCCGGGATGCGTGAGCGCGTCGAGCGTGAACCGCCAGTATTCCTCCAGCGATTCGCCTTTGAACGCAAAGACTGGAATCCCGGCTTTAGCGATGGCCGCGGCGGCGTGGTCCTGGGTCGAAAAAATGTTGCAGCTTGCCCAACGAACGGACGCGCCCAGTTCGACGAGGGTTTCGATGAGAACAGCGGTCTCGATGGTCATGTGCAGCGAGCCGGACACGCGAACGCCCAGAAGCGGTTTCTGCGGGCCGTATTTGCGGCGGATGGCCATGAGGCCGGGCATTTCCTGCTCGGCGACTTCGATTTCGCGGCGGCCCAGGTCCGCGAGCGAAAGGTCTTTGACGTAGAAATCTTGTTTGGGCGAGCCGTTGCCTTTTCCGTTGCCGCTGACTTTCGCGGCGGCCTTGGCGGTTTTAGACTTGCGCGAGGGAGGGAGTTTGATCGAGGGCATGATTCCTTAGGTGTTAAATCGTTACATCGTTAAAACGTTAAATCGTTGCATTGGGGTATTCCAGGCGATAGCGGCTCATTTCACGGCGCGTTTCAGGGCCGCGGCTTTGTCTGTGCGTTCCCAGGAAATGCTTTCGAGGTCATCGACTTTGCCAAAGTGGCCGTAGTTGGTGGTTCGCGAATAGATCGGGCGCAACAAGTCCAACTGCCGGATGATGTGCGCCGGTTTGAAACTGAACACTTCGCACACGGCTTTCTCGATCAAATCATCCGGAACCAGGCCCGTGCCAAACGTGTTCACGCAAACGCTGACGGGATCGGGATGGCCGATGGCGTAAGCAAACTGGATTTCTGCGCTGGTCGCGAGGCCGGAAGCCACGATGTTCTTTGCCACGTAGCGTCCCATGTAAGCCGCGCTGCGGTCCACTTTGGAGGGATCCTTGCCCGAGAAGGCGCCGCCGCCGTGACGGCCCATCCCGCCGTAGGAATCGACGATGATCTTGCGTCCGGTCAAACCGGTGTCGCCTTGCGGCCCGCCCACGACAAATCGGCCGGTGGGATTGATGAGAAACTTAGTGGTTTTGCGGAGCAGATGCTTTGGCAGAACCTTTCTGATGACCTCCTCAATGACAAATTCTTTGATGGTGCGGTGCTTGACATCGGCGGAGTGCTGAGTGGAGACAACCACGTTGGTGATTTGGACAGGCTGGTCGTCCACGTACTGAACGGAGACTTGCGTCTTGGAATCGGGGCGCAGCCATTTCACCTTTCCGTTCTTCCGGATGCGATTGAGTTCGCGGCCAAGTTGATGGGCGTACATGATGGGCGCGGGCATCAATTCCGGAGTCTCATTGGTGGCGTAGCCGAACATCAATCCCTGGTCTCCAGCCCCTTGCTCGGCAGTCTCCTTGCCTTCGGCCGAACGAGCATCCACTCCTTGCGCGATGTCCGGACTTTGTTGCGTGATCGCGTTCATGATCAACACCCGATCCGCGTGGAACACGTCGTCGTCGTGCGTGTAGCCGATTTCGCGAATGGCCTGGCGGGCGATGGCGTTGTAGTCCAGCCTGGCTTTGGTCGTGATCTCGCCGCCGACGATGACGAGGTTGCTCTTGGCGTAGCACTCGCAAGCGACGCGGCTGAATTTGTCCTGCGCGAGGCAAGCATCCAGGACGGCATCAGAGATCGTATCGCAGACCTTGTCGGGATGGCCTTCGCCGACGGACTCGGAGGAGAAGATGTAGTTTTTGCTCATTCAGATTCGAGGTGATTTTAAGAGATACATATTGACGTATCAGGATAGGAAGATATTTTAATTTTGTATTTCGTCAACCCTCAAGTGTCAAAATCTTTGAGAGCGTGTCCGAAAATTCCGCGGGGTCCTGTTTTCGCGCCAAAGGCCGGATGGCGAGGCGCGACGAAGGAGAATATCCTCCCTGGATCTTCGACTGAGGAGCAACGAAGCCAGGCGGCCTTTGGCGCGAAAACCCTCCGGGCGGCGGGTCTTTTGTCCGTGGCCTGCGTTGGCTCGGTCCTTACAGCCCGCGTTGGGGATGCTCGGACCTCGCCGCCTTGGCCACAGCCAAAATCCCTCGCCGCAGGACCCCGCGCAATTTTCGGACACGCTCTGAGGGGTTGAGACCCAGCAATCAAGCTGCGCTAAGATCACGGTATGAAAAAGACCGCGCGACTCAAACCACCCTGGACTCATGGTCATCAGTGGGATTCTATCGTTTTTGGCAGTCAGTGCATTCTGGGCATGGTGGCACGCCCGCCTGGAGTTTGTCTGAGATCGCAAGAGGTTGACTTATATCCGCGCGCCAATCCCCAAGCATTGCCGCTTCTTGTGACCCAACTTGGCGCTCGGTCCGATTTCTCACGACAGAATGGCTTCTTCGTCGATTGTGTCACACCTGAACTGGCCTCGCTCCCGGACGGATGGACGGAACGGCTAATTCCTTTCCGGACGAAACGCACAGGTGGTGTCACGGGATGGTGTCTTGAACTGCACGATCTGGCAGCGAGCAAACTGGCTGCGGGACGTGAAAAGGATCGCTCTTATCTAGAAGCCTTGCTTCGCAGCCGACTGATCAAGCCGATGATTTTGGCAGACCGCATAGCCACTCTGCCGGTTTCTTCTGGTCGTCGAAAAGCTTTGACGACATTGTTCCGGCAGATGGTTAGGCAAGTGCGCCAAGGGCGAACCTCAATCTCGAAGCGGAGACGAAAACATGTCGCGCGTCCTTAAATCCCTGCGCGCGCTGGCGGACCCGACGCGGCTCCGCATCATGGCTCTGCTGGAGCGCGACGAGTTGTCGGTCAACGAACTCCAGGAGATCACGCGCATGGGGCAATCGCGGATTTCCACGCACCTGGGTTTGCTGCAAGAAGCGGGGCTGCTCCAATCACGGCGCGACGGGAAGCGGACTTTTTACAAACTGAGCGCCGCGGCCAATGGGATGGCGCGCGAATTCATCCAACTGGCGGTTCGCGGCGCCAAAGAAATCGACGAGTACGCGGCGGATCAGATCAACCTCAAACGCATTCTGAACCGCCGCACCGAGCAGGCGCAACTCTTCTTCAACCAGGTGGCGGGGCGCTTCGACCGAAGTTACGGTCCGGGCCGATCCTGGCAGGCGTTTGGCCAACTGCTTTTGCGGGTGCTTCCACCGCTGGTGATCGCGGACCTGGGCGCCGGTGAAGGTTTGTTGAGTGAACTTTTGGCGCGTCGCGCCAAGAAAGTGATCGCGGTCGATAATTCGGAGAAGATCATCGCCTTTGGGGCGAGCAAGGCGAAGAAGAATGGTCTCAAGAATCTCGAATTCCGCCTGGGAGATTTGGAAACGCCGCCGATCGATCCTCAGAGTGTGGATCTCGTGATTCTGAGCCAGGCGCTGCATCACGCCGCGAACCCGGAACGCGCCATTCAAAGCGCGCACACGCTTCTCGTTCCGGGTGGACAGCTCATGGTCCTGGATCTTCTTCAACACACTTTCGAGCAAGCCCGCGATCTGTATGGGGACCGCTGGTTGGGATTTCGCGAAAGCGACCTGCAGCGATGGCTGGAAGCCGCCGGATTCAAAAGAATCGAGATCAGCGTCGTCGCCCGGGAAGAGCAGCCGCCGCACTTCCAGACCATTCTGGCCGGCGGAACGAAGTGAACTCCTACCAGGGAAGCCAGTAAATCAAAGCGACCTGGCCCACCGACAGGATCGCGAGGGCCATCCAGGTGAAGAACTCGCGCAGTCGGAAGTCTTTCTGACGCGTGGGATCCAGCCAGAATTGAATTTTGGCGGCGCCGATTTCTATGAGGTCGCCGTTCTTCAAGATCGACTGTTCGGTCCGCTGACCGTTGACGAATGCGGATGCCTCAGGGCGTGCATGAAGGACAAAACTGCGGTCTGAGCTCAGGTCGATTTCCAGATGGCGATCCCAGACGCCGGAGTCTTCCAGGCGAATATCCGCCGAGGCATTTCTTCCAATGGAACAGGGAAACTGTGCGATGCGGTGGAATGTGCCGGAATGGCTTCCGGTCAGGAATCGGAATTGAATCACTTAGATGATCCGCCGAGGCACGAAAATCTTGTCGTTTGGAAAGACCGTCACATCCAGGTCGGGTTGCTTGAGTGCGCGATCACAGTCCACGGTGATGATTTGTCCGTCAGCGCGGGTCACGGTGATCTCCCATTTTTTAGCGAAGTCGGTGAATCCGCCGGCGGCAGAGATCGCCTGAAGCACGGTCATTTCTCGTCTGTAATCGATAGCTCCCTCTCTTCTCACCTGTCCATGCACATAAATGAAACGATCAGATAGGTTCACGTTGACGGTCAGGCGCTTGTAGTAACCGGGGACATATGCCTCAGTAATGCTTTTTTGAAGCCGTTCCCGCGTGAGACCCGCGGCCTTGAGGTCGCCCACAAATGGCAAGGTAATGCACCCGTCTTGCCGAATCCGGTCCTCGACTTTCGGTGGTGGATCAAGCACGCCGGAGAAACTGATATAGACGGCGTCGCCGATCTGCAGCAAGTCCGGTGATCCGGCCTGGTCGTTGGGTTTCGGGTTCCGACCGCCAGGCGTCTCGCATCCCGCGAAAACCAGGGCGAGCAGCAAAAGAACAGATAAACGTGCTAGTGCGGCGGTGCCGCTGCAAAGTGAATTCATGGCCACGACTACTTAACGATAGAACCGGCGGAGGACAATTAATATTTTTGTTTGATCTCGAGACCACCCCGATCTGAAGCCGGCGTCTTGGCTTCGCCGTTTTTCTTGGGCGAGGACTCGCTGTCGTCGTGCTTCGAGTAATAATCGTAGTAATAGCCGCTGTAGTAGTAGTAGTAGGAATCCTGGGAGATGTTGATGTTGTTCAGCACGACACCGAGGAGGTTTCCGCCAACCTTTTCCACCATTTGCTTGGCGCGGATGGTCATGGCTTGCGGGTATTTGCGGTATTGGATCACGAGCAGCGACATATCGACGACGCTGGCCAGGATCGAAGCGTCGCTTACGCCCATGATCGGGGGCGAATCGAAGAACACAAAGTCATAGCGCGCTTTGACGGCCGTGATGAACTCCTTCATCTGCGGCGAGTTGAGCACGCCCAGCGAACTGCTCGGCAGTTTGCCGCTCGGCAGGAAGTGCAAGGTCGGCAAACTGGTCGTCTGGATGACTTGCTCCAGGCCGACCTGGTTGAGCAGGAAGTTGGTCAGGCCGGCCGAATTGGAGACGTTCAACAGCTTGTGGAGGCTCGGACGGCGCAAGTCGGAATCGACCATCAGCACGCGCTGGCCGTTCTGCGCGAAGACGGTCGCCAGGTTGAAAATAGTCGTGGACTTTCCTTCGCCAGCGCCGCCGCTGACGACGGTCAAACAGTTCCAGTTCGACTCTTTGCGGGCGAACATGATATTGGTGCGAAGGACACGATAGGCCTCCGCGTGCGGGCTTTCCGGCCCTTCTTCGATCAAGGCGCCGACGTTTTGCGGGATCACGCCGAGCACGGGCGCCTGGACGGCGCGCTCCACGTCGTCGATCGTCTTCACGCTCGTGTCCAGATATTCGATGAAGAAGGCGAGGCCAAAGCCCATGAGCAATCCGACAATCACGCCGAGAGCAATATTGAGCGGTATGTTGGGGCGGACGGGACGCAAGCTCGCCTCGGCCTTGTCGATCACTTGCACGATCGACTTCTTGGGCAGAGCCTTATCGACCGTCTCTTGCAGAATGCGGAGTTTGATCGTTTCGTAGATGCGCTGCTGAGTGTCCACGTTGCGCTTGGCCTGGAAGTACGGCCGATACTTCTCCATTTGATCCGCATCTTTTGTCCTCGCACGGAGTTCTTCCTTATCCAAAGCCTCAATCCGGGCGGCATGCACGGCCGCTTGAGTTGCCAGGCCTTTGAGAATGCCCTGGCATCGAGCGTCAATCTGCCCGTTCAGGTTGGTTATGATGGCGTTCAGTGAAACGACCCGAGAGTGTTTGTCTCCCAACTCCTTGAAGATGGACGCGTATTCGACCTCGGCTTGCGCATGTTTGCTCAGCAGATCAGACAACTGTGGATCCGGTGAAGCCGTCGGGATGACCCGGCGCAATTCTTCTTTAGGCAACGAACTGAGTTCGTCGAAGAGCGTTTTGAATTGAGCATACAGAGACTGCGCTCCAACGCGATCGCGCGAGACCATGCGGACGATTTCTGGTTCCACGGTCAGGAGTCCGCCTCCGGCGTCGATGTCAGCGACTCCGAGCTGTTTGCGAAGATCATCCATCGTGTTCTGGGCATTGGTGAGGGCGACTTCTTGAAGGGCGAGCTGCTTTGCCAGTTCCGCGATGCTCTCCTCGGACGCTCTCCCGGATCTTTCCTCGCGTGTCTTCCGATACACGGCCGCGATCTCGTTCGCAATAGCCGCCGCCAAGTTCTTGTCCTCGTCATAAACCCGAATCTCAATGAGGCTCGTATTGCGCGACTGACGGACATCAATCTGCCGGAGCAAAAATGGGTACACCTCTGAGACCCTCAGGATACCCTCTGTATTGAGCGCTTTGGAAATGACATTCGTCAGTGCCAAGTTCGTGATGACCTGGTAGAGCACAGTCTTGGACTTGATCTTCTCGAACTCTGTCTGGATGAAGTAGGGATCGAAGGTGTTCTGCGTCGGGACACCCAGAAGGAGCGGGGCGATATCCGTCGTGTCTTTGTTAACCTCGATTCGCACCGTGCTCGAGAAGGACTCGGGCAGGATGAAGGTGACGGCCGTGGTGGTCAGGACGACCAGAAGGAACACGGCGAGGATCACGGTCTTGCGGATGCGGATGATCCGCCAGTAATCCAAAAAGTGCAGTTTTGCTTCCGATGTATTCGGTGTTTTCGGTGCTTCCATAGGAAAAAAAAGGAGGCTGAAGTTTCGATCCAGCCTCCCAGACTAATGTTCAATCTTTTCTAGTAAGTCGCGCGGATTCCAATGTAAACGCGGTTGCGCGTAAAGCTTCGATCATCCAGGTCTGAACTCAGACGATCGTAGTTGTAACCCGCTTCGGCTGCGAGGAATTTGTTGATTTCGTAAGAAACATTCAAGCCGATCAAGAAGAGGTCTTCCGACTTGTCATCAGCGCCGCCCGACTCGAAAGTCCCGCGCTGGTACTGGGCGATGAGGTTTCCGTTCAACTTGGCGGTGATCTTGTGATTGACTTCGCCGTAGGCCGTAGTTGCTACCTGGTCGAGCGTTGGAGTTGCCGCGGTAATGAAGGCGACGTCGGTGGCCATGCGTGTATGCCGGACGCCGAGGCGCACATAACTGCCGGGGTTGTAAGTCCAGGTCGCGCTCGCGTCGGCGTAAGGAATGACCTTTGAATCACTCGAAATATTGTCGTAATCGGTGATCTGCGCGCCCGCGCGGAGCGAACCATTCAACTGAGGATTGAAGCTGTGATCGGCTCCGGCGTAGATGTAATGGGATGTGCTGTCGCGAGCGTCGCTACGAACCGGGACATCGCGGAAGAAGCCAATGGTCTGGTCCTCGTCGTAATGGTTCATGCCGTATTGGTATCCCAGAATCCCGACGGTGCTTGGCAACGCCTGCCAGCGTCCGTTGATGGTGAAGAGGTGCTCGGTCCGGTCGAGCAAGGCGGAAAGACTGCCGACGCCGGTCTTCTCGTAATCGTAGTAAGTGTTCGAGTAACCGATCAACGCGCCCAGCTTTTCGGTCAGCCCCGCGTTCAGATTCGCCGTCGCGGTGTTGCGGATATTGTCGCCTTCAACCCGGATGGGCACCGGGATTCCACCGCCTGGCTTGGCCAGCAACTCGGGCTCCTGTGCGGCCACGAACGAATCATTGACGTCCAGTTTGTATTGTTCGCTGAAGGCGTGGCTGATTTTGAGATCGGCCTGATGAGTGTGGTCGGCGCTATTGCTCTCGCGGTCTTCGTAGTAGCGCAAACCGTAGGAGTAGCTCAGTCCAACGTAAGTTTGAGGGAGGACCCAGTTGAATCCGACCGAAGGATTCAACTCAAATCCAAAGCTGTCGGTCTTGCTCAGGCCGGTGGGAGAACTCGAGGGCCGAGTGACGTAGTTGTCATCGTAGAATCCGCGCAACGACGCGGAAACACTCCAGGGCTTAGTAGTTTGGAGGGAGGTCAACTGAGGCGCGGCTGCATGCTGTGCTTGCAAGTTGGCCGCTCCAAACGCAACTAACCCCGCCGATGTGAGTAGTCTTTTCATATCGTAAGTCCTAAATTCAACTAAATTGGCCCAAGAACCGTTCTCTTGAAGTGCGTCTTTTTTACGTTTTGAGGAATGGGTTGTCAATTAGAAATCTTGGCAAATCTCTCTCCAGACGGTTAATGCGTGGACTCCTTCCAACGCACGCGATCCGCCAAAAAGAGTTGTCCGTTCTGCATAAAACCGGAAGGCGCCTTCTTCAACGGAAAGATTTTCGGCACGTTGTGCTTTGCCAGACTTTCCACCATGAACTTGCCCCAGTCGTACCGCTTCTCTTTCAAAATCTGCGAATAGAACCGCGCGTCGCTCGTGAACGTCGTCAGGTAGAGCGCGTAGATTGGCTTCTGACCATCATTGATCCTGAAGAAATCACTCGTGATGGCAGGGCGCGTATCGTCTGGCGCGTCAAGAGTCACCCAAACTGACTGCCGCTGCCCGTACCAGGCGACGGCCCACGGCATGTCGCTCATGATCAACTCGTCCTCCCGCATCCACTCCGCGATGTCCGCCCGAATCACGGGAGGCCAGTACGGGGGGTAAGCAAGCGGGTGCGGTTTGGGAGGGAGCAACGCAAATATCAGCGGCGAACAAGCCACCAGGCCGAAAACCGTCGTTACCGCCGATCGCAACTGAGGGAAGGGCAGGTTCACCTGATCCAGCAGGATGAAATACATTCCGACCCCGAAGACAAAAACCATCGGCGCGAGCAACACCAGGAGGTTTTCCGAGTTCACTTCCGGAACATCCGTACTGAGATGGGTTTTCCCCAGGGCCTGGACGATGACGAGAACGCCCAGACACATGACCACAAACAGCCGGATCCGATTGAGCGCCGCGTTCCGAAAGGGGAGGAGCAGCCCTGCCAGGAAAAAGACCGTGGTCCAGCTTCCGCCCAGGGTGGGCAGTTCTTTTTCGAGGATGGCACTGGAGTTGACGAAGAGTTTGCGAATGAAGGATTCGGCTTCGACTCGCCCTAATTCCGCGTCCACTTCTCGGGTGAGGAAACGCTCCAATCGGTTCCCTTCCAATGGCTCCGTGGTTCCCTGGTAGATCGCAAATCCCGCGGTTCCAAATAGCGTGCCGCTGATCTGATAATTGCGGATGAGCCACGGCGCCATGATAACCAGAAAAGCGCCGAGTGCGGCAGCGACGAGCGCGCCCCGTTTCGGCCCAAAGTAGATCGCAAAGAAACCCGCGACCGGAAGAATCAGCCAGCCAAACGAGTAGCGAGTGAGACCACCGACCCCCACAAGCGCGCCGGCAGCCAGGGCCAGGGCGATGAACCACCCGGTACTTCGGACCTCCGCGCGGTTTTTTTCTTCCGCCTCGATCAAACACCAGATCAAGCCCAGAAACAGCACCACCAGCAGCAGGGTGGAAAGCCCGGAGACGCTGAGTCGCCAAAACAGATGAGTGCCCGCGAAGATCAGCGCGGAGACCCAGGCCACGGCTTCATCAAACAACCGTCGCGCCAGCCGAAAAACCAGGAAGACGGCCAGGAAAAACAGCGCCTGGTTGAAAAACGCGACGAGCATCTCCGGTTGATGTCGCCAGAACCGAGTGCTCGCCGGAATCTCATACCGAAAGGGCAGGACTTTCATCAGTCCGCTTAGCAACAGAGGGTAAACGGGCGGATTGGACAAATCGGGCAAGCGCTCCTTGAGAACCGAACTGTCATCGCCTCGGTGACTCTGGATCAAATGAATGCTCAACGGCCGGATGAAATCCGTCGTGAACCCCTTTCCTTCGGCAATGTTCCGCCCAAGCTGCGCCGTATCCATGGCCTCCTGGGTCGCAAAGTTCTTAAAGTTGCGGACATCGTAAAAGGCGGCCAAGGCGAGCAGGCCCAGAATGACGGCCACCAGCTTTACGTGGCGCGTGCCTTCACCGACCTCGAACCTATGAATCCATTCCTGAATGCCGGGTATCATTCGAATCCTTCCAGATGGTACGTGTGCAGCTTGCGATGCAGAGTCCGGCGGCTGATGCCGATTCGTTTGGCCGCCAGAGTTCGGTTGCCGTTTGCTTCTTTCAAGGCGCGGATGATGAGTTGTTTCTCCGCTTCCTGGACTGTCAGATCGCTCTGGGCCAGCAAGACATTGGCCCCTGGCGTTACGGAGCGGTCCAGTCCCGCGCGAACGGAGGGCGAAAGATCCGCCAGATCAATCCGTTCTTTCTGCGACAAGACCACCGCCCGCTCGATCTCGCTGCGCAGCTCGCGGATGTTCCCCGGCCAGCCAAACTTCATGAGCGCATCCACGGCCTCCGGACTGAATTCCTTCACGCCTTTGCTGTGTTCGCGCGCGAATTCCTTCAAGAAACTCGCGGCCAGCAGCGGAATATCGCCGACTCGTTCGCGCAACGGCGGCAGCCAGATTTCCACCACGCGCAAACGGAAAAAGAGGTCTTCACGAAACTTCCCAGCCTTTACCGATTCGGACAGGTTCTTGTTCGTCGCCGCAATCAGTCTGACATCGGCCGTCAGGGTTTTGTTCGAGCCGACCCGCTCAAATGTTCGCTCCCCCAGAATCCGCAGCAGCTTGACCTGAATCGCCGGATCGATCTCGCCAATCTCATCCAGGAACAACGTGCCGCCTTGCGCTTCCTCGAACCGGCCAATCCGCCTTTCGTGTGCGCCCGTGAACGCGCCCTTCTCGTGGCCAAAGAGTTCGCTTTCCAGCAAAGTCGGCGACAAAGCGGCGCAATGGACGGCCACGATCGGCTGCCGCGCCCTCGGACTGAGTTGATGGATCGCGCGCGCGATCAGTTCCTTGCCCGTGCCGCTTTCGCCCTGGATCAGCACCGTCACTTTCGTCGGCGCCACCTGGCGCACCACGTCGAACACCTGGTGCATCGCCGTTGATTCGCCAATGACTTTCTCGAGCCCAAACTTCTTGTCGAGTTGCTGTTTCAGCGAGACGTTCTCGGTTTCGAGCGTCTGGCGCCGCAGCGCGCGTTCGATCCGCATTTCCAGCTCGTCAATCTGCAACCGGCCTTTGGCGATGTAGTCGTCAGCCCCGCGCTTCATGGCTTCGACCGCCACTTCTTCCGAGCCGTATGCGGTCATCAGGATGGACACGGGCGGTTTGGCAAGCGACTTGGCGAGCGCGATCAATTTCATGCCGTCGTCCGTGGGCAGCCGGAAATCCGTCAAAAGCACGTCGAAATTCTCTCGCTCCAACAGCGCCGCGGCGGCGGGCGCGTCATCCGCGACATAGACATCGTAGCGATCTTCGAGCGCCGCCCGGAGGCCGTCGCGGGTCGGCTTTTCGTCATCGACGATGAGCAACGTGTGCTTAATCATGGCGGCCGGACTCCAGCAGACGCGTCTGGCGTTCCCGCAGCGGCAACCGCACTCGGAAGGTCGTGCCGCGGCCCACGCGGCTATCCAGTTCAATGATGCCCCGGTGGGCGCGGACGATCCGTTGCACGATCATCAAACCCAATCCCGACCCTTTCTTTTTGGTCGTGTAGAACGGATCGAAGATGCGGTTGAGTTGCTCTTCGGGAATGCCCCGGCCGGTGTCGGAGAGGCTGACCCAGACCTCATCCGGGGTCGCGCCCGTTTGGACGGTCAGGATGCCGCCCTTGCTCATGGCCTGCATTGCGTTCTTGGCCAGATTCACCAGCACCTGCTTGATCTGGAGAGGATCGATGGGCGCCTGGGGGATCGCAGGCGCAAGTTTTTCCTGGACGGTTTGCCCGCGGTTTTCAAATTCCAGGCGGAGCAAATCCAGAGTCTGGTGCACGACGTCGTTCAGGCAAGCCATCTTGACCTGGGGTTGAGTCGGGCGAATGGCCTGCAGGAATTGCGTGATGATGTAGTCCAGCCGCTCGATTTCGCCCTTGGCGACACTCAGGAATTCTTCCAGCTTCCCGGCGACTTCATCGACTTCGGCCGGGTCCAGAGGTTCCTCAACCCTGGCCTGAGCCGCCCCGTTCCGCGGAAAACGGCTCGACCGGCGTTTGAGCTTCTTGAGCTGGCGCTCCATGAGTTGCAGATGGAGGTTGAGCGCGTTGAGAGGGTTCCCGATTTCGTGGGCCACGCTCGCGGCCAACAAGGTGAGCGCCTGAATGCGTTCGCTCTCGATGGCTTCAAACGTCTTTTGCCGCGCTTCCGTGGCGTCGTGCAGGATCAAAGCCAGACCGGCGCTGCCAATGGTCTCTCCGTCCAACGGCGCGGCATACAACCGCACAAAACGCTCTCGCGGATAGGAGATCTCGAATTCATGCCGAATCACTTTTCTTCCCCCGGCGCGATCCAAATGGGTCAGTTCCTGCCAGTTCAACTGCGGGAGATATCGGGAGATATGCTGGCCTTCGGCCGCTCCCGGTTGCACGCCGAGCAAATTGGCCACCGCCTGATTCAGATAGATGATTTCTCCGTCTTCATCCACGACGAGAACGCCGTCCTCGATGGTGTTAAACAACGTTTCGAGGAAACTGCGCTCGCGCGCCAGGCGTTGCACGACCGCTTGCAGGCCGTGCGTGTCCAGGCGGCCAATCCGGCCCAGAACTTTGTCAAGAAAACTGGATTTCGCGGACGCCATCGGTCACCTCCGAAACCATCCCCGTTTCTTAAAATACCAGTACGTCCCTGCCGTGGACAAACCCGTGGCCAGGGCGGCCAACGAATAACCCGCCGGCCAATCCAGTTCGGGCATGTTCTTGAAATTCATCCCGTACCAGGTACCAACCATCATGAACGGGGTTGTGATCACCGTGATCATGGTCAGGAGCTTGACGACCTCGCCGGTCTGGTTCGACGACATGTTCAGATAAACCTGGAGAATCCCGGTCAAGGAATCCGTGTAATTCTGCGCCAGCTCCGAAATGTGGAACAGCGCATCATAGACGTCCCGGTAATACGGGACCAGATGGGCGCGGATGAGTTTGAATTCGCCCCGGGCAAACCGCGCCAGAACCTCCCGCTGTGGCCCGATGATCTGGCGCAGGTGCAGCACCTCTTTCTTGATCTGCAGAATCTTGTTCAGCGTCGCCGCGCTCGGGCTTTGCAGAGCCATCGTCTCCAATTCGCCAATCTCCAGGGACAGTTCCTCCAGCGCAGGTTTGTAGTTATCGACGATCGAATCCAGGATCGTATGGGCCACGCGGTCGGGCGCGCGGGCGATGTGAACCGTGCTCCGCATGCAGCGTTCCTCCACCGACGCGATGCTCCGCAGCGGCACGTCGTGATAAGTGACCAAGAAGTTCTTTCCCAGGAAGAAATTCAACTCGCTGGTCGCGAACACGCCGTCCTTCCGGCTGTAGTCCACCGCGTGGATCACCATGAACAGATACGGCGAAAACCGGTCTTCTTCCTTCGGGATATATTCCTCGATTTTCGGAGACGGACTGGCCGCGACGCAGTCCTCAATGGAGAGCGGATGGAAATGGAAAACATCTTCCAGGAGCGATTTTGTCTCTTCCGAAGCCGGGTTCTCCAGGTCCACCCAGAGGAAAAGATTCGTGTCCGCCAACAGCGTCGGCATCAAGAACATCTCGATGTCCTTCGTGTGCAGGCGGCCTTGCGTCGTAAATGCAAACGACCGAATCATGCTTCGCTTCCGTTAAACTCGCCGGGAGTTGTGTCAGGATGACGCGCATCTTATGAGGACCCCTCCCCAAGGCAAGATTTGTTAGTGGGGAACCGAAGTAATCGACTAAAGTGCTCTCCCCAGACTGAGGCAAAGGGTTTTCAAGATTTGGATTCGGGCAAATCTCTTGTCATTGCCCGCGACCAATGTCCAACTCCAGGATTCCGTGCTGGTCTTTAAGACCATCTCATTCACCGCCTGCTCGTACGCGCCCCATTGGCGCCGGTTCCGCCAGTCCTCTTCCGTGATCTTGTAACGTTTGTAGGAAATCTCCTGGCGCTTCTTGAACCGCCGCAATTGTTCGGCCTTGCTGATGTGAATCCAAAACTTGACCACGACAATCCCGCTCTCGGCGAGTTGCTCCTCGAACTCCTTGATCTCTTGATACGCGCGCTTCCATTCCTCCGGGCGAGCGAAGCCTTCTACGCGTTCCACCAGCAAACGTCCGTACCAGGACCGGTCAAAAATCGTGCACAGCCCCGCTCTGGGGATGTGTCGCCAGAAGCGCCAGAGATAATGGTGGGCGCGTTCCTCATCATTCGGCGCCGCGGTGGGAATGATCCGGTAAAGCCTCGGATCCATCGCTTCCGTCAGCCTCCGAATGGCGCTGCCTTTGCCGGCGGCGTCCCAACCCTCGAACACGATTACTGTCGAAATCTTCCGCGCGTTGGCCGCCCAGATCAATCGTCCGAGCCGTCCCTGATATTTGCCGAGTTGTTTGTGGTATTTCTTGTCTGAGAGCGATTGAGTGAGATCGACCTCTCGCAGGAGATTCGTCCCGGGCTTCCTGGCTTCAACAGGACGCCGCGAGGAGGTTTTCTTTGGCTTTTCGTCGCGCCGCTGAGCCAGTCGCGCCTGAAGCGACTTAAGCAGAAGGCGTCCGACGGTGATATCGCGCCCGCGCGGGTTGGCGGCCTCCACAACGAACCACGGTGTCTTTGGGCCGTGGGTCTGCCGGATCACTTTCTCAGCCGTCTGCGTGAACCGGTCGTAGAGCTGGTGGTGTTTCCAGTCGCTCGGCAGGACGCGCCAATGCGTTTCGGGATTCCTCTCCAGGTCGCGGAGCCGACGGCGCTGGTCCTTCTTGGAAAGATGCAAGGCGAACTTGAGAATCAGCGTTCCGTCCTCGGCCAGGGTGCGCTCGAAATCCGCAATCCGCTTCAAAGCGCGATCGAGATGGGAATTCCGGGTTTTTCCATAAACCCGATCCACCAGCGGCTGGCTGTACCACGAACCCACGAAAATCCCGAGTCGCCCCCGCGCCGGCAGCGTCCGCCAGAAGCGCCAATAAGGCGGCCGTTCGCGCTCTTCATCCGTGGCCTGCCAAAATGCCTGCGTATCGACGCCGCGCGGGTCGAGCCATTCGTTGAGCCGCTGCACGACTTCGCCTTTGCCCGCGCCGTCCACTCCGGAAATGATAATGACGACAGAAAAATTCGCCTGGCGCAGAGCCGATTGGGCCTGGACCAGGCGGGCGCGGAGATCAGGCAAGAGCCTCTCGTATTCCTTCTTTGAGAGGCGGTGATTGCCTTCGGCGGTGTCTGCCATAAGCGATTTCGGTTCGAACTCCGATTTTGTCTGTGCGGTCTGTGCGCAAGAATCTTTCTTCATCAGCGTAACTTTGAAAAGGAGAATTGAGCGCGTGATTCCCGCACTTCTCGGTTTGACTTCGGTAGGGCGAGCCTGTCCCAGCGAGCCGCCTCCAACGTGTTCCCAATACGTCGGCCCCGGCTCGCCGGGACGGGCTCGTCCTACCGGCTCTACAGGTTGATTACACCGACCTGGTCTGGCGCGACCGGCGTTCCGGACGCAACATGATCTGGTTGCTGAATGGAATGGAACTGGCGCGGAGCCTCGAGTTCGAGCCTCAGCCGGATCTCGGCTGGCAACTCACGGGAACCGGCGTGTTCAATCTGCTGGGCAACACCGATCTGCTCTGGCGGCACAGGAACGGCCGCAACCTGGTGTGGCTGATGGAGGGGAACCTATTCTCGAAACCGCATTCACGGATGCTTCCCCTCTGGCAGTTCGCGCGCTGTATCAAGTGCGCACCGCCAAACTGATCGCAACCGGGAGCGGATCCTATACGAACCTGAGCCAGAGAGTTGTCATCGGTCCGGACGCCTTTCACCACGTCTCTGACTAATCGTGAGGCGTGGCTTGAACCGTTGACAATTGGGATTGGGTTTTGATCTGAACTGGGCTACAAGGGGTGCGGTCGAAACCAGCGATGAGCGAAGTCACCCAGATTTTAGACGCGATCCAGCAGGGCCATGCTCAAGCCGCCGATCAACTCCTTCCCCTGGTCTATGAAGAGCTCCGCAAACTTGCGGCGCATAAGATGGCCAGCGAACCGCCCGGCCAAACCCTTCAGCCCACCGCGCTTGTCCATGAGGCCTGGCTGCGGCTGGTCGGAAATGAAGCCGGGCACCAGTGGAACAGCCGCGGACATTTCTTTGGCGCAGCGGCGGAAGCCATGCGGCGAATCTTAATCGAACGCGCTCGCGCGAAAGCTCGATTGCGTCGCGGCGGCGGTCAAAGGCCACTGGATCTTGAAAGCGTGACGGTGGCGGCAGAGACCGCGCCCGACGAGGTACTGTTGGTCAACGAAGCTCTCGAAAAACTCGAAGCGGAAGACCCGGAGAAAGCGCGCCTGGTTAAACTCCGGTTTTTCGCTGGACTGACCAACGAAGAAGCCGCCGCATTGCTCGGCATCTCCGTGACAACCGTCAAACGCCACTGGACCTACGCCCGCGCCTGGCTTTACGACGAAACCACGTCCACCCTGGAATCTCCAAACCGGAGGTAACTGAGAAAACAGAGCTAATCGAAATAGCCATCCTCGCCCCGTTTTCTCCTGTTAAACTGGAAAAAGCGGTTCAACCACAGAGAGCGCAGAGAACACAAAGAAGGGCAAACAGTTCAGGCGTCGGACCCCATCACCCGGCAGGTGAAACGCTGGTCTTGCTCATCTTCTTTTCTCTGCGATCTCTGTGGTTAAATGAATTGCCGTTCTGAGGGCATCGGCCCGCAACGAAAAGTTTTATCTGTGGCTGGTCCTTTTTCCGGCCTGACGGCGCACTGTAGAGAAGAAACAAACTGAACTGTCCAATGAGTGCTAACGACCGCATCGAACAGATCTTCAATCAAGCCATCGAGATTCCCGCTCCCGGCGAACGCGCGGCATTCGTCCGGCGCGCTTGCGGGGAGGATGCCGAATTGCAGCAGCGGGTGGAGAAGTTGCTCCGTGCCCATGATGCCGCCGGGGGCTTCCTCAACAGTGACGCGACCGAGCTTGTTCCGACCCTCCAGTCCGAAAGCGGACTGACCGAGAAACCAGGCGACCGCATTGGCCGGTACAAATTGCTCCAGCAAATCGGCGAAGGCGGCATGGGCGTGGTCTATATGGCCGAGCAACAGGAGCCGGTCATCCGCAAGGTCGCGCTCAAAATTATCAAGCTCGGCATGGACACCCGCCAGGTGGTGGCGCGGTTCGAGGCCGAGCGCCAGGCGCTCACGCTCATGGACCATCCGAACATCGCGAAAGTGCTGGACGCCGGCGCGACGGAGAGCCCTCACCCGGTCTCCGACCACCCTCTCCCATCGGATGGGAGAGGGGTTGGGGGTGAGGGTCCCCAGCATCTTTCCGCGGGTCGTCCCTATTTTGTGATGGAATTAGTCCAGGGCATTCCATCACCCGCTTTTGCGACGAAGCCAAGCTCGACACCACGCAGCGGCTGGAGCTGTTCATTCAGGTTTGCTCCGCGGTTCAACATGCGCATCAGAAAGGCGTGATTCACCGCGACCTCAAGCCCTCGAACGTGCTGGTGACGCTGATTGCGACGACCCGGTGCCGAAGGTGATCGACTTCGGCATCGCCAAATCGACACAGCAGCGGCTCACCGAGAAAACGCTCTTCACGCAATTCCAGCAATTCATCGGCACGCCTGCTTACATGAGCCCGGAACAAGCCAGCTTGAGCGGGCTGGACATTGACACGCGCAGCGACATCTACGCCCTGGGCGTGTTGCTCTACGAACTGCTCACCGGCCAGACGCCGTTCGACACGAAAGCTCTGCTCAGCGCCGGTTACAACGAAATCTTGCGGGTGATTCGAGAGGTCGAACCACCGAAGCCCTCGACGCGACTGAGCACGATGCAAGACGAGGAACAGACGCGCGTGGCCAGTCAACGCCGGGCCGATCCCAAGAAGCTGGGCCTGATAATTCGCGGGGATCTGGACTGGATCGTAATGAAAGCACTGGAGAAGGATCGGGCCCACCGCTACGAGACGGCCAACGGTTTTGCCAGTGACATCAAGCATTTTCTCAACGACGAACCGGTGACGGCAGTTGCGCCGAGCATGGGCTATCGATTCCGAAAAATGGTGCGGCGAAACAGGGTGGCTTTCGCTGGTGCAGCGGCGGTCGCTGCGGCCTTGTTTCTCGGAATCATCGGAATGACTGCGCTTTACTTTCGGTCCGAGCAACTCCGTAAGCAAGCGCAGCACAATCTCTATGTTTCAAACATGAACCAGGCGCAGCTTGCCTGGGCGCAGAACAACGTCGGGCTAGTCCGCCAGATCCTGGAAGAAACGACGGATTATCCAGACCGCGGCTTTGAGTGGTATTACTGGCAGAAACAGACTCATCTGGAGCTAATGACACTCCGCGGGCATTTTTTGGTTAACGCCGTGGCAATATCGCCCGACGGCCAGCGAATTGTCACTGCTGGGACTGGTAATACCGCTCAAGAAATTGCCAAAGGCGATACTGCTATAATTTGGGACGCCGCGTCGGGGAAGAAACTTGTGATGCTCAAGGAGCAGAGATCGATCATCTCGGCGGCGATGTCGCCCGACGGCCACTCGCTCGCCACTGCCGGTTTCAATTCTTCCGCCCCTCGCCCGCCTCTTGGAACAATAAGAATTTGGGACGTAGCCAGCGCTAGAGAACTTCTCAGCTTCACATCAGACCGCGGCATGACTTTCTCAGTGGCGTTTTCTCCGGATTCTCGGCGCATCGTCAGCGCTGGAGTGAATTTTTTTTGCGGTTCCATCAATTGAGGTAGATCGATACGAACAGATCGTTCGCCAGTTTGGACTGTTCGGTGGACCACTAGGAGCGACACCACGGGTTTGGGATGCATCGACCGGCGAACAGCTCTTTGCCCTCGTAATTCGCGGGGATAGCCTCATAGGACAAGGCGACCGCGATCGTATTTCGAGCGTGGCTTACTCGCCGAACGATCAATGGATTGCGAGCGGCGGTTTCGACGGCAGGGCGACGTTGTGGGATGCGAAGAGCGGACACAGGCTGATCGTTTTCGCGGGACACAACGGGGCCATTAACGCGGTGTCATTTTCCCCAGATAGCCAGCGGATTGTCACAGGCAGCGATGATCACACAGCAAGAGTTTGGCAGACAGAGAGCGGCAAAGAAACAGCCACGCTGAAAGGACACAACGGCCGCATCTATGCCGTGGCATTTTCACCAGACGGCCAATGGATTGTTACAGGGAGCGATGATCAAACAGCAAAGGTCTGGCGAGCAGACAGCGGTGTCGAAGTCCTCACGCTCCCCACCCAACCGGCCAACGCATCGAGAAGCGACAAAGGGCCGCCGACGATGGACGTCAATCTTCAGCGGTTAGTCCGCTATTTTGCGGCAGCCGGCCAAACGCCCGGCAGGACCAACAGTTCGGCGTCGTTCAATCCGCCGGTAAAGGGAGCGGACCTTTCGAAAATGCCGGCCACGCCCGACGCAGCCAGGAGCCACTCAAAGTAGGGCGTGCATCCTGCCTGTCCGAAGCGATGGTTCACTCGGCCCCCCGTTTGAAGCGGCACACCTACGGCCTGAGAGAGGGGTTTCTTGGAAACATGAGAAGCGAGCCAACGCCCCTCCTCTCCCCAGCCCTCTCCTCCCTGCGGGAAGAGAGGGAGAAGATTTCGTTGACCGACAGCTTTAGTCGCACCTGGAGCGTCGCGCCACCGTTGTTAACTGAGGAGATACCGGGCAGGGTGGAAGCGCTGCCCTACTTTGCGGCGCTCGCAAAACCCACGGCCAACTCTCGAATCCTTCGCAGATCCAATTTGCCCGTGCCCAGGTAAGGCAGCTTATCGATGCCGTAGAACTGATCTGCGCGCGGTTTCCAAAGGTTCGGCAGATCAGTCTGCGCGAACTTCTCCAGAGCCGCTTTCAGTCTTTCGTCCGAGAGCGTGTGGAGCACGATCAAGCGCTCGCCTTTCTTTTCATCGGGCACGCCCGTGACGGCGAACGATTGGTCCGTGACGCCGGCCGCTTCGTGCAGTTTTTCCTCCACCTTGATGTGCGGCACCATCTCGCCGCCGATCTTGCTGAAGCGGCTCAGGCGGTCCGTGATTTCAAGGAAGCCATCCTCGTCGAGCGTCGCAATGTCGCCGGTGACGTACCAGCCGTCGCGCAAGACTTCCGCCGTTTTTTCGGTCCGGCCCAGATAACCTTGCATGACGTTTGGGCCGCGCACCAGGAGCAGTCCCGCCTGTCCCAGGGGCAGCGTCTGGTGAGTTTCGGGATCGACGATGCGCACGCTCACGCCGGGCAATGGATGCCCGATTTTGCCGCGCTTGGCGCCCACCTGGCGGAAACCGGCGGCGCGGAAGTCGCGCGTGTTGACCGTGACCGCAGGCGCGCACTCCGTGCAGCCGTACGCTTCAAAGGGGCGCGCGCCGAACTGCTCTTCAAATGCGTTCGCCACTCGGTCCGGCAATTTCTCCGCGCCGACCAGGACAAATTGAAGGCTTCCGAATTGTTCCGGCGAACACCCGCGCATGTAGATTTGCAGGAACGTCGGTGTGGCCAGGAGCATCGTCACACCGTGGTCGCGCACGAGTTCTCCAATGCCGCGCGCGTCGAGCGGATTCGGGTGATACACGACTCCGACTCCGAGGACAGCGGGCAGGCACAGCGTGCCGGTGAAGCCGAAGGAATGGAAAAACGGCAGCACGCCAAGCACGCGGTCTTGCTCCCCCAGCGCAAACGTCTGGCCGAGTTGTTCGATGTTCGCGCCAATGTTGTAGTGGGACAGCATCACGCCTTTCGGATCGCCCGTGCTGCCGCTGGAAAAAATGATCGTCGCCAGGTCGTCGAGACGGTCGGCGCTCCGAGCCGTTGCGCGGTGCTCATTGTTTCTCAGCGCACGTTCCCCCTCACCTCGGCCCTCTTCCTCAGGGAGAGGGGGAACGGTCTTGAGCGGTTGGCTAATCAAAGCACCTTCGCCTTCTGCCGCGACGGGATGTGTATTTCCCTCTCCTTGAGGGAGAGGGTTAGGGTGAGGGGGAACGCGGCTTAAGAGATCCACGAGCATGCGCACCGGCAAAAGCTTTGCCAGGATCCAAGCCCCGATTTTCTCACCGGCTTGCGGGTTTGCGACCACCTCTTCCAGGAGCACGGTATGGCAAGGCACATTCAGTTTGATCTGATCCAGAAACGCTTTGGACGTGATGACGGTTTTCAAGTCGCACTGCCGGACGCAGGACGCCAGCGTGCTTTCGGACACCGTGTAGTTTAGATTCACGGGAACTTTGCCCGACAAAAGCGCGGCGAAATTCACCAATGCACCCGGAACTGTTGGCGGCAACAACAGGCCAACCATGGTTTGCCCGTTCCAGAGCGGACGCAACCGTCGCGCCAAAAAGACCGAGCGCGTCAGAGCTGATCCAAACGTGACCTTCGGCGTTTGTGCATCCGCCATCGCGAAGCGAAATGGATGCCGCCGAGCCGTGCGCACAAAAGCCCGGTGCAACGGGAGCATCTGCGACCGGCGGTAACGCCACGCGTCGGCGTTTAATTCCTGAACCGCTTGCCGAACTGCGACCGGTGTGGAACTCGCGGGCATCGGCTTCCCGAAATTCACGGTCACCGGATACGGAATCCGGCGCGGCCATTTCCACAGGAACCGTCCGCGCTCAAAACTGAAGATGCTGCCCCACACGCCGTCCAGTGCCACCGGAATGATTGGCGCGTCCACGTCCTTCATGATGCGCTCGAACCCGCGGCGGAACGGGAGCATTTGTCCGATGCGCGTGATCTGGCCTTCGGCAAAAATGCAAACGACTTCGCCGGCCTGGATGGCCACGCTCGCGGCTTTGAGCGATTGGATCATCTCGCGCGGCCGGAGTTCGGAAGAAATCGGAATGACGCCCATGGTTCGCGCGAGCGGCTTGATCCAGGGTAATTCATAAACGCCTTTGTACATGATGAACCGAATGCGGCGGTCCGTTGAAGCCAGGAGCAGCAACGCGTCCACTTGAGACAAATGATTGCACACGAACAACGCGCCGCCGCGCTCTGGGATGTGGTCGCGGCCTTCGACCCGGATCCGATAAATCGAGCGGGTCAAAACCCACAGGCCGAATCGAAGGAGGGCGTCGGGCAGCAACCATAGGGCGTACACCGCGCCGGCCAGCGTCAGAAGCCCGCCGGCGAGGAAGATGTGTTCGGGACTCAGGCCGACGACGCTCGTGAACGCGTAATGCGCTCCCGAAGCCAGAAACACGCCGACAAAGGAAAACCAGTTCGCCGTGGCCAGCAGCCCGCCTTTGTTCTTCTTGTCCGGACGGTGCTGCAAGAGCGCGCAGATTGGCACGATGAAGAATCCACCCGTGAATCCCAGCAACCCCAGCCGCAGCATCGCGTCCGAATACGACAATCCGGGAAACGAGAGCGCAATGCCACTGACGGTCAGGCCCATCGCGCCCAACGGCACGAGACCATATTCGATTTTTCCTCCGGACAAATAACCCGCCGCGACGCTGCCGGTCCCGATGCCCATCGCCAGCGCGACGTTGAGCAGCCCGATGTTCGCTTCACTGACGCGCAAGACTTCCGAGCCATAGAAGAAGATGTTCAGCAAGAAGAGCGCGCCCAGGAAATTGAAGTAGGTGTTCCCGATCAGCGCCAGCACCAGGGGCCGGTCGTTCTTCACCAGGCCCACCTGGCGCCGGACTTCCGCCAGAAAGTTCAGCTTGAACTGGCGATTGGGATCGGCCGGAGGCACGCGCGTGATTCCGAGGCTGGCCAGCAAACCGAGAGCCGCGAGCAGCGTCAGGATCAGGCCCGACCAGAGATGACTGCCCCGCAACTGTTCCGCCATGATTCCGGCGGCAACCGTGCCCAGAATGATCGCCGTGAAAGTCCCCAACTCCAGGATGCCGTTGCCCCACGAGAGCCGCTTCTCCGGCAACAGTTCCGGGAGCAGTCCGTATTTCGACGGACCAAAGAACGCGCTGTGCGTGCCCATGAGAAAAACCGCCGCAAGCTGCATCGGCAGGTGATTGAGCGCCAGCCCGGCCGTCGCAAACACCATCACGGCGATTTCAAATACTTTCACGCCGATCGCGATCGCGCGTTTGCTGAACCGGTCCGCGAGATAACCGCCCGCCATCGAGAAGAGAATGAACGGCAGCGCAAACAGCGCGCCGACCAGTTCGCCAATCCGGTGTTTGTCGCTCAGGGACATCCCGGTGGCAACAATGAGAAAGACCACCAGATTCTTGAGGACGTTGTCGCTGAAGGCGCCTTGAAATTGCGTGACGATCAAGCTCCAGAAACCGTGCTCCGGGAGCTTCCGGTTGGCGGCCGATTCGCCGTCGCCAACGGCGAGTTCCGCCCCAGGGAGGGGCGAATGGGTGCGTTTACTCATGAGCCGCTTATGAACTGGTGAGGACGCGTTCCACCGCGTCCCCGGAATTGCTCTTTCGACCGCTGAATAAAATCAGGGAGGGAGTGGAATCCGTTCCTAGCGGGTTCATGGGAAGTTTCCACGGCCAAGAAGCTGTGCATACGGCCCATGAACCGAGAACCGTGCGGACCGCAGCCTTCAGGCTGCTTCCGCGCGCAATTTGGAGTTCGGCGTCGAAGCGGCCTAAAGGCCACGGTCCGAAGAGACGGTTCATGGAAATCACATGCGCAGGCGTTCGTGAGTGAAGGTGTAGCGTCTTTCCCAAACTCTGGCGAGCCGGATGAGGCGGATTTCGTTGTCACGCTCCACTCTATAGCCGGCGCCGGTGAATTCGTGTTAATCGATAAACATTTCGCTAGCATTGGTTCGTTGTATGGCGGTCTCAAACGAGGTGTCTTCTCAGTTAAGTTATGGTGGGGCGAGGCTCCCGCCGAGCCCAGCAATTCTCGTTTTGGCGTGCTTGGAGCGCGGCCTTCCCGGCCCCAGCGGTCCCAGGCTGGAAAAACCGTGTGGAATAGCCCGTGGCGTTAGGATTTCACTGCGCGCTGCTCCCAAGATGGGCGCGCTCCAAGCCAAAATCAGAATTGCTGCCGAGCCAATGCCATCGAAGAAAAGCTCCGCAGCAGCTTCGCTCCACCGTCCTTGAGGGGTTTGCCGAAAGAGCTGGTTTCTCGCGGCGGCTTTGCGAGAATCGCTCCGTGAGTGGCGATCCTCTGTTCTCCAGCCCTGGGAAACGCCCTGCCGTCCGCCCGCACAACGCCTGGCGCGCCGCCATGAGTCCGAGATTGGCGGCGGTTCTGGAGCAGGTGCGTCGTTTCGCAGTGTCGCTGCACGGGTCCGCGTCCGGATTTCTTCCGCTGTTCGAGCGCGCGTTTTCGGACAACCCGGATCGCGCTTCCACTGCCATCCCGCAACTCGCCCGGCAGTTCGATGCCGCTTTGGCCGCCATTGCCCGGGGTTTCTTTTGGATTCGTCAGGGCGAACTTTTTCAGGCCCGGGTCGAACTGGAAAGCGCGACGAGTTCCGGCAAAACGCAGTCATTCTGGGGCGGAATGGCAGTGTTGACGCTCGGCGAGGTATGTCTGGAATTAGGCGAAGCGGAACATGGTTTGGGCCTGATCCGTCGCGCCCGTCAAATCCTTGGCATCACGGATTAGCCGCACTATGCAGTCATATTGGGGAGCACACACGCCCTCGCGCGTTTCGACCGCGCCTCGCCGGTCGAAATGGACGCGTCGGGCGTTTCCATCATGAGTCGTTGGTTCGACTGAACCGACGTGGTCGGCGAGGGCGCCGACCACGGCACGCGAGGGCGCGTGCGCTCCCCATGCCAAAACTCAATGGATACGGCTTGACCTGGTGAGGACGCGTTCCGGCCCACTGCGGAGTTGCGACGCTGCGCTTCGCCGGTCATATTGAATCGAAATTTCCAAGAACTGCCAAAATGCGCCGATACGAAGTGCCATGATACTTGATCCGATGCGTCCAACCCCTCGTCGCTTGCGACGCCTTTTTCTCGCCCTGTGCCTCGCGTGTTCCGTCTGTTCCCCGCGCGCGGCGGCGCCTCTGACCGAGAAGGGGCTTTCCTTCTTTGAATCGAAAGTCCGGCCCTTGCTCGTGGACCATTGTTACGAGTGCCATTCGCTGGAGTCGGGCAAGCAGAAAGGCGGGCTTTTGCTCGACTCGCGCGCCGGCTGGATGAAAGGCGGCGAGAACGGCCCGGTCATCCTGCCGCGGGACCCGGAGAACAGCGCCTTGATCAAGGCGGTGAAATCCTCGGATGAAAAGACGCAGATGCCGCCGAAGAAGAAGCTCACGGAGGACCAGATCGCCGTCCTCGTCGAATGGGTGAAAATGGGCGCGCCGGATCCGAGGGAAGCAGGCGCGCCGCCAAAGCTCGCCGCCAGCATGAACCTGGAGGAGCGGCGGAGGTTCTGGTCGTTCCTGCCGCTGCGCCGCGTCGAACCGCCAGAGGTCAAAGCGACTTCCTGGGTTCGCACTCCGATCGATCGCTTCATTCTCGCCAGACTCGAAGCCAGAGGCCTCAGACCCAACTCGCCGGTGGACAAGCGAAAGCTCATTCGCCGGGCGTACCTGGACTTGGTCGGCTTGCCTCCGAAGCCTGAGGAGGTGGAGGCATTCCTGAAGAACGACGCTCCCGACGCCTACGAGAAACTGATCGATCGCTTGCTGGCGAACCCGCATTACGGCGAGCGCTGGGGCCGGCACTGGCTCGACCTCGCGCGCTTCGGCGAAAGCCACGGCTACGAGCAGGATTATGATCGCCCGTTCGCTTATCAATATCGGGACTTCGTCATCCGGGCGCTAAATCAGGATTTGCCGTACGATGTGTTCGTCCGCTGGCAAATTGCCGGCGACGAACTTGCCCCTGACGAAGCGGAAGCCTGGAAAGCCACCGGGTTCCTCGCCGCCGGCACTCACGCCACCCAGATTACCGCCAATCAAGCGGAGAAAGAGCGTTACGATGAGCTCGACGACAAGATCCACACGATCGGAACGGCCATGCTCGGTCTCACGCTCGGTTGCGCGCGGTGTCACGATCACAAGTTCGATCCGATCCCGACCGCGGATTACTATCGATTGATTTCGACCTTCACGACCACGGTCCGCAGCGATCACGACATCGATTTGAATCCACGCCAGACGCGCGAGCGGAAGGTGGCGTTCGACCGCGAGCACAAACCGCTGGCCGAAGCTCTGGCGAAGTTCGAGAAAGAAGAATTGCCCGCGCGATTCGAGCAATGGCTGAAGTCCGATCCGCCATTGCCGCAACCGGCGTGGCTGACGCTGGAAGCGGAAAATGTCGGCGTTTCCAGCGCTTACTACGGCATCTCCAACGCGCAACGGCAAAGCGACGACTCGTATCTGGTGAAGGTCACGGCGGGCGTGCCCAATGCCTACACGTTTTCCGCTCGCACCCCGCTGACGAATATCACTGCGATTCGCCTCGAAGCATTGACGCACGACACTCTGCCTGGGCGCGGTCCGGGCTGGAACGACAACAGCGATTTTATTTTGACCGATTTCGAGTTGAGCGCCGCACCGGCCAAAGAGAAGGACGCAGCCAGACAGAAGGTCAAATTCGCCAACGTTCGCGCCAGCCACGAAGATCAGAAGGCGCCCGCCGCGGCGGCGATCGACGGGGACAGGATCTCCGGGTGGCGTGTGACATCGAAGGTCGGCCAGGATCACGCGGCCATTTTTGAATTGGAAAAGCCGATCGCGTTTGACGGAGGAGCGGTCCTCAACTTCTCGCTCCGCTTCAATGGCCCGGATGAATACCGCCACAACCTGGGCCGATTCCGATTATCGATCAGCACCTCCGCTGAAGTGCCGGCGCTAGGGGCGGAGCATTTTCCGCACAAGACGTTTGTCGAGGCGCAAAAGGCTCTGGCCGCTGCACCCGACCAACGCGAGGACGCGCAGAAGGAAGCGCTGTCTCGAATCTTTCGAACAACCGACGCCGCATGGCGGAAACTCCACGGCGCAGTGCAAGCCCATCTCAAACGCGAACCGCATCCGCAAATGGTCAAAGCGCTCGTCTGCAGCGAAGGTTTGCCCGCCGTGCGGCTGCACACGCAAGGGCCGGACTTTTACGAGAAGACTTTCTTGCTCAAGCGCGGCGACCTGGCGCAAAAGCAGAACGAAGCGCCGCCGGGTTTTCTTCAAGTGCTGATGCGGCCGCAAGCGGCTGAAAAGCGCTGGCAATGCGAACCGCCGGCTGGCGCCCGCACGCCTTTCCACCGCGCGGCGCTCGCCAACTGGATCACCGATGTGGACGCCGGCGCGGGCGCGTTGCTCGCCCGCGTGATCGTCAATCGACTGTGGCAACATCACCTGGGACGCGGCATCGTGAGCACGCCCAGCGATTTCGGGGCGACGGGCGCGCCGCCGACGCATCCCGATTTGCTGGACTGGCTTGCCACCGAGCTCATCCGAAGCGGTTGGAAACTTAAAGCGCTGCACAAGCAAATCATGCTCAGCGCGGTTTATTTGCAGGGCACCGAGACCGATGAGGCGCGCGGAAAGATCGATGCCGAGAACCGATTGTTCTGGCATCGGCCCCGCCAGCGTTTGGAGGCCGAGGCCATCCGCGATTCCATGCTCGCGGTCAGCGGGCAACTCAGCCCGCGCATGTTGGGGGCCGGTTCGCTGGACGAAGGGATGAACCGCCGCAGCATTTACTTCACGGTCAAGCGCAGCAAACTGATCCCGTGGATGGTCCAGTTCGATGGGCCGGACAGCCTGCAAAGCCTCGGTTTGCGCGCGACCACGACGGTGCCGCCGCAAGCCTTGCTCATGATGAACAATCCGCACGTGCGCAAGGCGGCGCTTCAGTTTGCCGAGACGTTGGCCCAGCGAACTTCAAATCTCGATTCGTGCGTCACGCTGGCTTACCAGGCGGCTTTGAGTCGAGCGCCACTGAGCCGCGAGTTGAGCGACGGCGTCGAATTTATCGAGGAGCAAGCGAAGTCGTACGAAACCGAAGGGCGATCTGAGGCAAGGAAACTCGCGCTGGCGGATTTCTGCCAGACCGTCCTGAGCTTGAATGAGTTTATTTATGTTGAATGAGACCTCGAACGTAGGACAGGCATCTTGCCTGCCCAAAACCGCTTCGAAAACCGCGTTTTGTCAATCCGGATGGAGCAGGGTGGAAACCCGCGCCTCGCGATTGGACGTTTGCCTCAGAGGCTCTCCCGGAGGGAGAGCAGGCTGGAAGCCTGCCCTACGTTGACGCGAACCTGACCGAACCATGAATACACTTCCCCATCTCATCGCCACGCCTGGTCCGCTACTCCAATCGCGCCGCGATTTCCTGCGTCGTACGGGTTCGGGCTGCGGCTTGCTCGCGCTGGCTTCGTTGCTGAACGACCATGGCCTGCTTGCGCTTTCCACCCAGGCCGGCAGCCTTCCGGCCAATCCGTTGCTCGCGCATCCGTCGCACTTCTCTGCCGCCGCAAAGTCCGTGATCTGGCTCTTCATGAACGGTGGTCAAAGCCAGGTCGATACCTGGGATTACAAACCGGAGTTGACGAAGCGCGACGGCAAGGAACTCGAAGGCTTCGACAAGAAAACGGGCTTTTTTACCGACCAAGTCGGGCCGCTGATGAAATCGCCGTTCAAGTTCGCGCAACACGGCCAATCCGGCGCCTGGGCTTCGGAGATTTTCCAAAACATGGTCCGGCACGTCGATGATATGGCCTTCATCCACTCGTGCTTCACGGAGACGAACAATCATTCTCCGGCGCTGTTCCAGATCAACACGGGTTTCAGCCGGATGGGATTTCCGTGCGTGGGATCGTGGGTCACGTATGGACTCGGCTCCGAAAACCAGAATCTTCCGGCGTTCATCGTCATGTACGACACGCTGGGCCGTGGCGTGCCGAAGGGCCACGCGCAAAACTGGGGTGCGGGCTTTCTGCCCGGGGTTTTCCAGGGCACCGCGCTCAATATCCAGGGCGCGCCCATCAACAATCTCGCTCGCGATGAGCGGATGAACGATTCGCGGCAGCGCGCGCAACTCGACTTGCTCAAGAAACTGAACCGGCATTATCTCGAAGCCGCGCAGGACGACTCCGAACTCGCGGCGCGCATCGAAAGCTTCGAGCTCGCGTATCGCATGCAGATGGCCGCGCCCGAAGCGCTCGACATCGCGCGCGAACCAGAGCACATCCAGCGCCTCTACGGCATCGAACGCAAAGAGTGCGCCCACTTCGCCAAGCAATGTTTGATGGCGCGCCGGCTCGTCGAACGCGGGGTCCGGTTCGTTCAAATCTACAGCGGCGGCATGGAGAACGAACGCAGTTGGGACGGCCACGTCGATATCGAAGGCAACCACCGTCAGTTCGCCGGAGAAACGGACTGGCCGATCGCGGGCCTCCTGACGGACCTCAAACAACGCGGCCTGCTCGAATCCACTCTCGTCATCTGCTGCGGCGAATTCGGCCGTCTGCCCGTTTCCCAAAAATCAAAAATGCCCGGCCGCGACCACAACCCCCACGCCTTCACGACCTGGATGGCGGGCGGCGGCGTGAAAGGCGGGGTTCATTACGGCGAGACGGACGAAATCGGCCACAAAGCCGCCGTGGACAAGGTGAGCATCAATGATCTTCACGCCACCGTGCTGCATTTGCTCGGCATCGATCACGAGAAACTGACTTACCGATTCAATGGCCGGGATTTTCGATTGACTGACGTGGCAGGGCGAGTGGTGCGGGAGATCTTGGCCTGATCGCTCGATGGCCGAAAGGAAGCGGTTGGGATGGTGAGGGGAGTTGGCTTTGAAATCATGGACCGAGACACCAGCGACGACGCCTTGGTCCTGGGAGATGAGTTTGCGCCGAACAACGGGAGGCAAGCGATTGTAGAGCAGACATTCTTGTCTGCTGGTGAGCGGAACTTTCCAGTTCCGCTTCGGGCGACTGGAAAGTCGCCCGAACCCGCAGGCTGGAAAACCTGCGCCACAGCGAACACCTCCCGAACTTTGGCTTTCGCGTTGAGTTTTTCCCCTCCAAAGGTAACGTTGGGACTACCATGAAGCGCCTGCCTGTCCATCGCTCACCCACTCCAGGTTTCACCCTCATCGAACTTCTGGTGGTCATCGCCATCATCGCGATCCTCGCCGGTATGTTGCTGCCCGCGCTGTCCCGCGCGAAAGAGAAGGGCAAATCTACCAGTTGCATCAATAACCTCCGGCAGATGAGCATCGCGGCGCGCGTGTATGGCGACGACCACGACGGACGTTACTCCTTCACGTTCCAGGTGCGCGGCGCGAACGTTTTCCGCAAAGCCTGGTTCAATTTCCTCCAGCCGTATCAACAGACGACGAACCTGATTCTCTGCCCGAGCAAGACCCCGAAATTCAAGGAGGCCGTGGCCCTTTACCCGAGCGATCTCCAGGATAAATCAATCTCGAACTACAGCGCCAATTTCCGGTTCGGCGGCTGCGATTGGCCGGAGACCTGGCCCATGACGACCTGGCGCCAGATCAAGGATACCGACGTGCGGCGGCCTGCGGCCACGGTTTATCTCACCGACGGCGGCAGCCGTCCTCGGAACACCAAGGACCCGAATCTGTGCGTCACGCCTGCGACTCCAGAAAAGCCGGGTTGCTGGATCGTGCACGATCCGCAGAACGACGAGCCGTGCACCGGGTGCGTGACTTCGCCCGGCGATCCGAATTGGGGCGGCCCGCACCTGCGCCACAATCAACGGAGCAACGTCGCATTTGCCGACACGCACATCGAAAGCCTCAAGTCCTCTCGCTGGTACTGGACCGGCACACCCTGGCTCAAACCGGACGTGGGCGGAGATGGACTGTAGAAGACTTACTCGATTCGGGTTTGAATGAACTGGCCGACCAACGCGGTGGGGTTTGCTCTGGAAATGTCCGACAACCTGACTCCCGCGGTCTGATCAGTAATCCAAACGAGCGTCCCGACCGGCAATTTGTCAAACAGCGGCAGCAGGTCCGCGGCCGCGACATGAATGCAGCCCCGTGAAGCGGGCCGACCCAGGGTCATTTCGTCGTGGGTCCCGTGGAGGTAGATGTAACGCGCGTGCGAATCTACTGTTCCGCCGCGGTTGAAGCCGCGTTCCAGCCCTTCCAGCCACAGAATGCGATGCACGATGGGTTCGCGCGGCAGACCATGCCAGACTAATCCGACGGGTTTTCGGCTCCGGAACGCGGTGCCGATGGGGCGCCCCTCGCCGATTTTTTCGGCGACGCGGTGCAAGCCGAGCGGGGTCCGGTTTGAGCCTGACTTCTGGCCCACGCCAAACCGGGAGGTGGAAATACGGTATCGCCGTCGCATCACGTAGGCGCGACGCGGCGAATCGTTCGGTCCATTGAGGATGCTTTCCGCGAACCTTCCCATGAACCTCAAGGTGGGGCGAGCCTGTCCCCAGCGAGCCGATCCGGACGTGTTCCAAGCACGTCGAGCGGCTCGCCGGGACGGACTCGCCCTACCGCCGATGGGATCAAGGGCCGTACGCACGGGTCGCACGTCGTGAGAGCTTCCCTTAAAACGAAGCTCCGAACTCCGATTCGGCGCGGAGGTCGGATGTTGCCGGAACGCGCCGGGTCGGAGACCGGCGCTCCGCCCCCCGGCCACGCGTTGCTCCAGCAGCGCCATCGTCTGCGTGCGGACATCCACCGCCAGAACAAATCGCGTTGGGCGCACGTCGTGTCGCCGACAAGCTCTCAGGAATTCTGCCTTCAGTGACCCCTCAGTTAACGACGGCCGGGCGAGGCTGCCGAGCTTTTCTTCGATGGCATGGGCCCGGCGGGAGCCTCGCCCCACCCTGAACTGAGGGAATTCTGCCTCCACGCTATGGCGCTTTGACGCTCCCACACTCTGACGCTCCCACGGCGCGGTTCAACGGTCACTCCGCGGCCTTCGGCCCGTCCGCCGGAGCGGGCTTCGCCAGTTTTTTGACGAGCACCTTGGAGTTGCGCCCGCTCTGGCCGTACTTCTCGCGGCGCGCGGGCGGCAGGTCGTCAGGCGTTCCTTCGGCAAAACCGCCCTTGGATTGAAAATACGTGAACGCCTGAGTCGAAAGCGTGATCAGCTCGTCCAGTCCGAGTTCCCGCGCTTTCGTCTCCACGTAATTGATGAGCTTGCGCCCGATGCCCTGGTTTTCATGCGAAGGCCGGACGTAGAGGCAAGCGAGTTCGCCCTTGCGTTGCTCCGGATAAACGTGCAGCGCGACGCACGCCACGGGGTTTTTGTCGATCTCGAAGATGTAATAGTCGCCCAGTTGTTTCTCCACCGTCGAGCGCGAGCGCTTGACCAGTTCATCGGTTTCGACGGAGTTGCGGATCATGGTGAGAATGTTCCGCGCGTCTTTCTTCATGGCGCGCCGGACTTGCTGATATTCATTGGCGTAAATGAGCGTGCCGATGCCTTCGTTGGAAAACACCTCCGCCAGCAAGCCTTCATCGACGCGGCCGTTGATGATGTGGACGCGGGGCACGCCGCTGGTGCAGGCCGCCGCCGCGTAGGTGGCTTTCGAGAGTCCCTCCGGAGCCAACTCGCTTTTCCGATGCGTCAGGATTTGCGTCAGATCGCCCACGATCATCTGGCGAATGAGCTGGCCTTGCCGAACCAAACCGTCCTGGGTGGTGATGTAGATCAGCTTGGCCGCTTTCAGCCCCTCCGCAATCGACTCCGCCACGGCGTCGGAATTGACGCGATACGTCTTGCCATCGCCGTCGAAGCCCAGCGGCGGCACGACCGGAAGGATGCCCTGGCTGAGCAAGGTTTGGAGCAGCTCGACGTCCACGCGCTCGACTTTGCCCGTGAACAAATGATCGAGGCCCTGAAGAATCCCAACGGGGTGGGCGATGATCGCATTCGTGCACGCCGCGCGCAGATCATTCGCGGAAAGGCCTTCCAGGATTTCGTGCGTGAGGCGATTGGCCGCGGTCAGCGCCAGCTTCAAGGTCGGGGCATCAGTAATGCCGGTTCCTTCCAGATCGGAGGGCGTGATTCCTTGCTCCACGGCCAGGGCTTTGATCTGCGCCGCCGCTCCGTGGACCAGCACGACGCGAATGTTCAGCGAGCGCAAGACCGCGACGTCGAGCAGAATGTTGGCAAAGTTCTCATCGGTGACGATGGCGCCATCGATGCTGATGATGAAAACCTTTTCCCGGAAACTGGGAATGTATTGAAGAATGCCGCGAAGGTCTGTGAGTTTCACGTCTTAGCCGGAACGATTCGGGTCGGATGGGGAGCACAGGCGCCCTCGCGTGCTCCCGTCGGCGCCCTCGCCGACCTCATGCAATCGAACGGAACCGTCCCCCCCATTACGCGATGGTTTCAACGACGATCCGACTGGCGAGGCGCCCGTCCGCACACGCGAGGGCGCGTGCGCTCCCCAATCCCGACTGAATCGTTCTGTCTTAACCGCGTTCATTGGGAGAATAACTAGACCGTTTCGGCGTTGATTCAACTTCATTTTTCACGGCCAGACTTTCGGGCATCGTCTTTCAACGATTCCAGAAACGCCACGAGGTCGGCGAACTCCGACGGCGTGAGCACTTCGTGCAAACCTTCCGGCATGAGCGACAGCGCGCTCGCCCGGCGGCTCTGCAACCGAGCCTTGGGAATTCGATGGAGATTCCCTTCGCCATCTCGCAGGACGAGCACTTCGGCCGTTTCCGCATTCACCAGTCCGGAAAAACTCTCGTCGTCTTTGGTTTCTACGATGACTTGCTGGTAGCCTTCGCGCACGGCTTTGCTGGGAAAAAGAATGCTTTCGGCCAGTTCGCGCCGCGAAAACTGCGAGCCGATCGTGCTGAGGTCGGGGCCCACGTTGCCGCCTTCGCGTCCCACCGCGTGACATTTCACGCAAGCAGTGCGGCCCAAATCGGCAAACACTTGCCGGCCATTCTGCGCGTCGCCGCCGGTCTTGAAGGCGAAATCCAAATACTCGGAGGGCTGCGGCTTTTTCACCGGCACCGAAAAGAGCCGGCTCTTCAACGCTTCGGCATCGCCACGATACGTGGATTGCAACTCGGCCACGATGTCCGGGGTCATGCCGTCCAGTCGGCGTTCGATTTCCGGGATCGCCGTCTGGCGGATTTCTTGCAGCGCTTTGCGGCACTTCTGGCGCAGCAACGCATCCTTCGCGAGCAGTCCCGCCCAATAGGCATCCAGGGCCCGCGCATCCGGAATCGAAGCCAGGGCCGAGATCGCTTCGTCGCGGGTTTCATTCACGGAATAGGCCCGCAGCAAATGCGGCACGGCTTCGGCGGATTTTGTTGCGCCCAACGCGAGCATCGCGCTGCGCCGGACCGCGAGCGATGGGTGATCCAGCAAGGCCGGGAATTGAGAGAGCGCCACACCGGGACCCAGCTTCACCAGCGCGTCGAAGGCCTGCCGGCGGATTGCCGCATCGCGGCTCGTGGCGTGCGCCGCGATTGCATCGCGCGCCTGGGAGACTTTCAAATTGCCCAGCGCCTGCAGGGTTTTCAGGAGCAGGGCGCGATCCGAAGGATTCGTCTGAAGGAATTTCGTGAGCGCCTCGGACAATTCATCCCCGCCAATCTGTTCCGCTGCGGAAATTGCGCCGGCCAGCAGAGCGGCATCGGACAAACTCAAGACATTGCGGATTAGCTTCGTCGCGGCGTTGTCTTTCAGCGCGCCGAAGGCCGCCAGCAATTCCCGTTTGATCTCCGGGTCTTTCTCCTTTTGAAACAATTCTCGAAGGCGAGGCGCTGCGGCGGTGTCCTTCGCTTCCAGAATGCCCTGAAGACTTGCCAGGCGAACCGAACGGTCGGCCTCTTGCAGGCCCTCTCGCAACGCCGCAAGAATGGTCGGCGTGCCCGCCCAGTCGATCGTCTTCTGCGGTGGCGGCGCGTTCACCGGATGGTACGCCCACCACTCGCCTTTCCATGGCGGCCTTTGACGGTGCCAACTGGCGAGGACCCTCAACGCGGCTTCGCGAGCCGGAGCTGGTTTTGTCGCTTCCCGGACGAGCTTGGCCAGAATGCTTACGAGTGTTGCGTCGTAAGTGTCGCGGAAGGCGGACGTCACGCCTTCGCGAACTCGTGGCTTCGCGCTTTCCAAACCCGTGACGATGGCGTTCCAGGCAGACGGGGCCGCGCCCCCGATTCGATTCAACGCCGTGAAGGCGGCGTAACGGGCGAACAAATCCCGTTCGTCAAGCGCGTCGAGCAAGGCCGGCACGGCGGAGGGAGTTCCGAGCCGGCCCAAAGCGGTTGCGGCCTGGAAACGGATTGACGCGTCTGCGTCTTTGAGTTGCTCCGCCAACAAGGCCGCGGCCTCCCGCACGCGGCGAGTGCCAAGCTGGCGAATGGCCTGTCGGCGCACGCTGGGATCGCGGTCCTTGACCGCCGTAACAACAGCCGCCCGCGCGGCGAGACCGCCATCGATAGCATCAAGCGTCCAGAGCGCGTGCCAGCGGGCGTGAGTCGGGGCGGCGGGATCTGTCAACAAACGGCTGAGTCGGTCAGTCGCGTCGCTCCGTTCGGACAGGCTGGAAGCCTGTCCTACTTTGGCCGAGATTTGGCGTTGGGCCGTCAGCCGGACGCTTTGAGCGGGATGGGCCAGTGCTTTGATCAGTTCATCAAAGCTGGCGCTGCATCCCTGCCCCATCGCGGCGGGAAGGAACCAGTCCGGTCTGGGAGCCGCGCGGCTTGGCCCGGTGTAACTCAACTTGAACAACCGGCCCGCTTCCACCTTGGCCTTCGTGTCGCGATGGTTCCAATCGCAGATGTAAATACTCAAGCCGTCCGGCGCGAGGGCGATCCCGACGGGACGGAAATCCTCCGGAACATTCGTGAAAAAATCCTGGCGCGATTCCGCGCGGTAGCTGCCGCCGTCGCGAGCGATCCGCACGCGGAGCAACTGGCGTTTGCCGAAGTCCGCGAGGAAAAGGTTGCCGTGGTACTCGGAGGGGAGCGCGTCTTCGTTGTAAGCCAGCGCGCCGGTCGCCGCCCCGCCGCCGTAATCGGCCATCATCCAGAGCGTGTAAGGTTGCTGCGGGATGAAATCGTAAGGGTAACCATAGAATCCGCCATCGACCATGTGCGTCAGGCGCGACATCCATTGTTGTTCGTCGGTGTTGTCGTAAGTGAAGAGGTCGTCCTCGGCATTGACCGCGACGTCGAGAATGTTGCGCACACCGGTGGAATACACTTCAAGTTGCGTGGCCTCGGGACGCAGCCGAAGAATGCCGCCGCCGTAAAGATCGATCCGTTTGCCGTCCTTTCCCACCGCGCCGTAGAGGCCTTTGTCGCCGACCGCGACGTAGAAATATCCATCCATCGCCAGGCGGAAATTGGCCGGCACATGATCGTTCCAATCCAACGCCCAAGGATTGGGGTTCGTGGATTCGATCAGATCGACGCGGTCGCGCCCGACGCCGTGGTCATCCGTGAACACGGAGAACTTGGGGTTGTGCAGAACGTAGAGCTTGCCTTCGAGATATTGCAAGCCGAACACCGCGTAAAGCTGGTCGGCAAACACCGTGGCGCGTCCGCCCGGATGGAGACAAATAATCCGGCCCAACGCCAGGTTCGCGGAGGGCGCGCTGATGTCCATCGGATCTTCGGCAACGAAGACGCGTCCATCCGGCGCGCAGGCCACGACCGAGGGATGGCGAATCTTCGGCGCCGCTGCGACCAGTTCCAGCTTCCAATCCGGCGGACAGGTGGGCACCGGCGTTTGGCCGTGTCCGCTCAAGGCCCAAGCGCATGCGGCGGTGACGATCGAGAACTGGAGGCGCGCGGCGTGCATTTGGAGCGGCCATTCGAGTCCATCTGACCGGCGGTGTCAACAAGATGGCCGACTACTGATCAGACCGTGGGATAGAAACTTGGAACTTGAAACTTGAAACTTTGAACTCCGCACCCGCGCGGGCTGTAACCAGATTTGGGGACAGCTTCCTCAAGCGGAATTCTATTTTTAGGTTTGCCACGTGCCGACGTTCCGTGTGTAATCCGCGAAACTAGAGTGCCCCAGGCAAGAGCACTATTCCGTCAATAGCTGGCTGCGAAGACTTGCTTTGGGCCTTCCACATCAACAAACGACGCAGACAACTCAAAACCAAAACCTATGAACCCGTTCCAAAGAAAACTAGCCGCCTCAGGATTGCTGCTTTTGGCTGGCCTGGCTTTTCAGCCAGCTAATGCGGCAGCACCCACGGCCCCGCAGGGACTCATTACCGCCCGAGAATTCTTGAACATCACCGGGACCACCCTCCCCGCTTTGAAAAATGACCCGAGGTTCCCCAATTCCCCCGACGTGGTAGCTTATCCCCCTGTTTTCGAGTGGCCCGCGAATCCGGATGGCTCGCAGCCTCCAGCCGACGTCAAAAACAACTACGGCGTCCAAATCATCGGCTATCTCTATCCTAAGACAACAGGCGACTACACTTTTGCGATCGCCGCGGATGACAATGCGGAATTGTGGTTAAGCACGGACGACTCTCCTGCCAACAGGGTCCTGATCTGCCGAGAGTCTTCATGGAATCCAGTTCGCGCCTTCGCGTCCGAGACTCGGCGGAATAGACTGGATGCCGGCCTGCCAACGGAACGGTTCGACAATATATCGAAGCCGATTCGGCTCACCGCCAATCGACCGTATTATATCGAGGGCTTGATGAAGGAAGGCGGCGGCGGCGATAACCTGGCCGTGGCGTGGGCCAAACCGGGCGATCCATTGCCCCAGGACGGAGATGCGCCCATTCCGGGAGAATTCCTGGCTACGTTCGACCGTCCGTCGTTGGCGAAGCCATACATTGCTGGTTTCAGTTCCTCTCTTTCAGGTGTTTCCTTCAGTATCGAGGACGGGACAGGCCCTGGAGCCCTGACAGTCAGTGCCAGTTCGGTGAAGCTGACTTTCGATGGTGCGACCGTCACCGCAAAGGCGGCCAAGTCGGGGACGCTGACCACTGTGTTGTACGACGCCCCTGCCGCGCTTCCGCCAAATTCGACACACTCGGCAAAGCTCGATTTCGCCGACAGCGCCGGGGCTGCTCAGTCCCTGGAAAAATCGTTCACGGTGCCAAACTATGCGCTGTTGACGCCTATTTACAAAGTAACTCCAGATACGAGCAAACGTGGCTTCCTCTGGCGCGTGACGCAGCACAACTCCGTCGGTACGCAGAATACCAATAAACGCACCGAACACCAACTCGCCGGATTGTTCAGAGACGCGGATGGAAATCCTCTTCCCAACCACGCTGACCCCAGCGCCGTAGGCGGCGCAGACGGTCCTGCCCAGGCTCCGAATCCTGAGTGGGCGCCGATTACGTTTGAAGTCAGCAAAGTCATCAACTTTGACCAGGCCGCCGGCAGCAACGGAGCCTTTACTCCAGACGAACAGATGCCGGGTATCCCCGGTGTGGAAGGAGGCTCCGACGCCATCGCGGCTGAGATCATCACTTACATCGAATTGCCGGCCGGAATTACCCGGATGGGCGTAAACAGCGACGATGGCTTCCGAACCACGGCCGGTCCGGTCGGTTCACTGAGAGATGCTTTGACGGAGCCCCGATTCGCCGGAGAATTCAACGGCGGACGCGGCGCGGCCGACACGATCTTCAGCGTGGTCGCCCAAGAAGCGGGTGTCTATGCGTTCCGGACCATTTGGGAAGAAGGCGGCGGCGGCGCCAATATCGAATGGTTCACGTTCAAAGCCGACGGCACAAAAGTATTGGTCAATGACGACGCCAGCGGCGGTCTGAAAGCTTATCGTGCCATTCTGCCAACGGGCACGAAAGCCGTCGTGCGCAAGGTGGACCCCGCTGCGAATTCGGGCGGCGCGACCGGGGAACAACCGGTCCTGGCTGAAATCGTCGATGGCGCAAGCCCGATCGACCGCGCCACGGTTAAACTCAAGCTGGATGGCGCCGATGTCGCGGCTACCACCGCCAAACAAGGGAACGTGACGACGGTGACGTTCAAACCGGCGAGCCCATTTGCTTCCAAGTCTGTTCACACCGCCCAGTTGAGCTACACCGAAGGCGGGGCAGCGGTGACCCGTGAATGGACCTTCACCGCGATCAACAAAGACCTGGTGGCTTACTTTGACTTCAACGACGCCAGCGATCCTGCGAAAGCCAAGTCTAAAGTCGGTGGGTACGTCGGCGAAATGTTGAACGGCGCCAAGTACACGGACGACGCCAAAGGACGAACCGGAAAGGCGGGAGACCGCGCGGCGAAAGTCGGGTCGGCGGACCCGGTTGTCAACGGTACAATCCGCATCGCCGGCAAGGACGTTTCGTTCATGAACCTCGGCGGCATGCAAAATCAGCTCTCCGTTTCGCTCTGGCAACGGTTGGACGTCGTGAAAAACAGCTCGGTCCTTTGGAGCAGCGGCGAGGGCGGGGAGCGTAATCGGACATTCCAGGCGCACGCACCGTGGGGTGACAGTGTGATCTACTTTGACACCGGCGGCGCTTGCTGCAACGACACGGAGCGCTTGAGAGCAAACATCGATACCTTCTCCGGATTCACCGGCGACGCCAATGCGTTCTTCGGCCAGTGGCGGCACATCGTTCTGCAGAAGAACGGAGACCACAAACAAATCTGGATCGATGGCAAGCTGTTCCTGGAGAACAGGCGCAACACGGCGCCGCTCCACGCGGAATTCACCCAGTTGAACATCGGTTCCGATAATGGCGGCGGCAACAACACCCACGGCGATATCGACGATTTCGCCGTGTTTGCCAGCGCGTTGACGGCGGAAGAAGTCGGCAAATTGTTCACGGGAACGCCTCCGGATCAAATTCGGCCGATCACGGTCGCCGGCGCGAAGTTCACCAAGTTCGCCAAGAACGCCGACGGCAGCATCACGATTGAGTGGACCGGCGGCGGCACGTTGCAAGCGGCGGGTGCGGTGACCGGTCCGTGGCAGGACGTCCCCGGAGCGGCCAGTCCGTACACCTTCAAGCCCACGGGCGCTGCTCTCTTCGGGCGAATCAAGAACTAACGAATTCTCAGGAAAACACACGAAGGCCGGACCAAAAGTCCGGCCTTCTTTTTTTCGACGTTCGACTCCCTCTCTTCCCGGGTAAGGGAGGAGAGGGCCGTCTTTATTGGTTTTCCCATGAATCCGGTAAGGACGGATTCCACTCCGTCCCTGACTTTACTCCGCGGTCGAAAGTGCAATTCCAGGGACGCGGTGGAATGCGTCCTTACCAGTTCATGGGGCGAGAGCATGGTTCTGAAACCAAGCAGGCTTCCCATGAACCGGACGGTAGGGCGAGCCTGTCCCCAGCGAGCCGAGTCGGACGTGTTCCACGCACGTCGAGCGGCTCGTTGAAGACAACTCGCCCTACCGTGTTTACGGGCAACGTATCGCCACGCTGCTCGGTTTGGAACGCGGCGAAAAAGAACCGGACGGTAGGGCGAGCCTGTCCCCAGCGAGCCGAGTCGGACGTGTTCCACGCACGTCGAGCGGCTCGTTGAGGACAACTCGCCCTACCGCGTTCACGGGCAACGTATCGCCACGCTGCTCGGTTTGGAACGCGGCGAAAAAGAACCGGACGGTAGGGCGAGCCTGTCCCCAGCGAGCCGAGTCGGATGTGTTCCACGCACGTCGAGCGGCTCGTTGAGGTCAACTCGCCCTACCGCGTTCACGGGCAACGTATCGCCACGCTGCTCGGTTTGGAACGCGGCGAAAAAGAAGTTTGCTGGCAGCACTGCGTTCAAATACGGTCATGGCCACAATCGCAACAGCGCAATCTCATGTATGATTATTGACCGCATCCGCGAGAAAATCCGTGGCAACTTCAAGCCGTTTACGTTGAGCCTGTCGGACGGACGCAGTTTTCTTGTGCCCCACCCGGAACATATCGCCGTCGGCGCCCGGGTGCTGGTGCTCATTATCGAAGGGGACTGAGTGCTCACGATCGATCCCACCCATGTCACAAGCATGGAAGAGAACCTGGGGAACAAGGCAAAGCTAAGCGCCGGCTGACCGCACTCTTTCGCTTTCTCGCTGTCGCGTGAAACCCGACCGCAGCACGACCGTTCTCGCAGTCTCCGACCTGAACATTCGCCGCGGGACAACCTCCATCCTCAGAAATCTTTCCTGGCGAGTGAAGCGCGGCGAGCACTGGGTGATTCTGGGGGCGAATGGTTCGGGCAAGACTTCGTTGCTGAGCGCGTTGACCGCGTATCTGACGCCAACGGCCGGCACGATCGAACTGCTCGGACAGCGATACGGTCACGCCAACTGGCCGGAACTGCGCCGAAAAATTGGCCTGGTCAGCTCATCCATCCGCCAGTGGATGGCGGAGGATGAACCGGCGCTGCAAACGGTCGTGAGCGGCAAATACGCGGTGATCGATTACTGGGGGAAAATCACGGCTGCGGATCGCGGCCGCGCCCGACGAATTCTGGCAGGAATCGAGTGCGGCTATCTTGCGGATCGTGCGTGGGGTTACCTCTCCCAGGGCGAACGTCAGCGCGTGCTCATTGGTCGCGCCTTGATGGCCGAACCGCACGTGCTGATTCTGGATGAACCGTGCGCCGGGTTGGATCCCGCCGCGCGCGAGCATTTCCTCCAATTCCTGGATCGTCTGGGCCGGCGGCCCCGCGCCCCAACGCTTATCCTTGTAACGCACCACGTCGAAGAAATCATGCCGGTGTTCTCCCACGTCCTCATCTTGAAGGAGGGAGAGGTTCTCGTTGGCGGGAAAAAGAACGCGGTGTTGAACTCTTCGCGGCTATCAAAGGCTTTCGCAGCACACATTCGGCTCCGGCAGGCGAACGGGCGCTATGGGATGTCCGTGGCGCGCCGGGATCAGCGCATACTGTAGCTTGCCCCGGGCACTGGAATGGCAGGCTATCCAATAAAACAGCCCGCTACCTCCAAAGGAGCGGGCTCAGCGTGGAAACGAAACCGGTTGCACTTGTGACAGATAGAACCAGAACCGTCTCAGGAAGGATTTCCTTATACGCTCCTCCAGGGTCCAACGCAACAAAAAATCCAAAAAATCTGAAATTTGAAGCAGAGAATAGCGGCCCCGTGAAATGCACCGAGCCGCCATTCGTACTTCCCGAGCCCACGCTGGGCCCTGTGGATTATGATTCGGCAGTTTCTTGCGAAACTTTAGCCATCAAACGTCATGGCTTCCCGAAATCTGGCACTCAAAGAGGCGACTCCACCCGGAGCCGCCTTGCTTGAGTAAACGACGGACGTTCTATTCAGAATCTGTCTGTCGCAAACCCGAAAGGAGCAGGGGGTGTGCCTTTTCAGATTTTGTGAGACACATCACTAGTCCTGCAACAAGCGTGATTATTGGCTTGAAAAAAGAAAAAAGCTCGAAATGCCCGTCAATATTGGTTGAAATATGTTTGTTCAAGAACAGCTAACAACCAACAAAAGGTCATTTCGAGTGAGCAGAAC